>NZ_JAOTJD010000024.1:0-65931 GCF_042714595.1 Phenylobacterium ferrooxidans
GCCAGATCTCCCAGATCATCGGCGTCATCGACGAGATCGCCTTCCAGACCAACCTGCTGGCCCTGAACGCCGGGGTCGAGGCCGCCCGCGCCGGCGAGGCCGGTCGCGGCTTCGCGGTGGTGGCCTCCGAGGTCCGGGCCCTGGCCCAGCGCTCGGCCGACGCCGCCAAGGAGATCAAGTCCCTGATCGCCACCTCCTCGGCCCAGGTCGAGCGCGGGGTGAAGCTGGTGGGCGAAACCGGACAGACCCTGTTGGGCATCGCCGAGAAGGTCGCCGAGATCGACGGCCTGATCGCCGAGATCGCCCTGTCCTCCCAGGAACAGGCCACCGGGCTCAACCAGGTCAACACCGCGGTCAACCAGATGGACCAGGTCACCCAGCAGAACGCCGCCATGGTGGAGCAATCCACGGCCGCGGCCTCCAACCTGCGTAACGAATCCCGCGAACTGGTGCGGCTGGTCAGCCGCTTCCGGTCCGGCGCCGCGCATGGCGCGGCCCGCCTGGAGCTGGCCGACCCAGAGCGGCATGTGACCGCCCGCAATCCCGTCGCCCAGCAGCGGAGTCGGTTGAAGGGGGCGTTCGGCTCGGCGGCGGTGGCCGAGGCGCCGGCCGGCGAGTGGACCGAGTTCTGACATGCCGCGCCTCGACACCCCCACCGATGGCGCCCTGGAACTGATCTCCTTCGAGATCGCCGGGCAGGAATTCTGCATCGACATCCGCTCTGTGCGCGAGATCCGCGGCTGGACCCCGACGACCCGCATGCCCCACACGCCGCCCTATGTCCTGGGGGTGATCAATCTGCGCGGCCTGGTCATGCCGGTGATCGACCTGCGCCGTCGGCTGGGCCTGGGGGAAACCGAGGCCTCGTCCCGCCACGTCTTCGTGGTGGTCCAGCACCAGGACCGGGTGATCGGTCTGATGGTCGATGCGGTGCAGGAGACCTTCCTGGTGGACACCGCCCTGCTGCAGACCCCGCCCGACATGGACTGCGAGCCCGGCGCGACCTTCGTCGACGCCATCATCCCCCTTGAGGGCCGCATGCTCAGCCGTCTGATCGTCGCCGCCCTGCTCCCAGCCCACGAGCGCCTGGCCGCCTAGGGCGCGTCCGGGGTCCGCCATTTTCAAAGCCGTCATCCTCGGGCTTGTCCCGAGGACTCATGATCTCCGTCTCTCCGCCGAGAGCACGAACCTAACCGCCGAGGGCGGCCTCAATCACCGCGCCTAGAGCATGATCGCTTGAGACGGAACCGCGCAGCGGTCCCGGCTCAGGCGTGAATCATGCTCTCGCTTATATCTGGAGCCTGATCCACCGCATCGGCGGAATCGCGAAGCGATTCCACCTCAACGGATCAGGCTCTAGGGATCCTCGGGGCAAGCCCGAGGATGACGATAGAGGGAGTGGGGGCGCGGCCGGCTCTCCTGTTCGTGTGGTTCGTGTGGTTCGTGGTCCCAATTCTTCTGGCCGTGACGCCGCGAGGCGGATCAAGATTGTCCACGAACCACACGAACCACACGAACGGGGCCTAACCCATGTCGATGTATCACCAGGGCCAGCGCGACCTGCAGGACGCCTTCGGCAGCCGCGCCCTGGCCGACCGCCTGGACGAGACCCTGCGCCACGAGCGGTTCACCGACCGCGACGCCGCCTTCATCGCGCAGCAGAGCTTCTTCTTCCTGGCCACCGCCGACGATCAAGGCCGGCCCGACTGCTCCTTCAAGGGCGGTCCCGCCGGCTTCGCCCGGGTCATCGCGCCGGACGCCCTCATCTTCCCAGACTATGACGGCAACGGCATGTTCCGCAGCCTCGGCAACCTGACCGCCAATCCCAATGTCGGCCTGCTGTTCCTGTCGGTCGGCGAGCGGCCCCAGCGCCTGCGGGTCAACGGGACCGCCGAAGTCCTGCACGATGACCCGCTGCTGGCGGAAATCCCCGGCGCCCAGCTCCTGGTCAGGGTGACGCCGCGCGACATCTTCCCCAACTGCCCGCGCTACATCCCGACCCTGACGGTCACCGCCCCCTCGGTCCACGCCCCTGAAGCCGGCAAGTCCCCGGTCGAGGCCGACTGGAAGGCCCACCCCATGTTCGCCGACGTGGTCCCGCCGCGCCGGGTCTAGGCGTCGGAGCGCCCCTACCCCTCCAGCGCCGCGATCATCTCCACCCGCGGCCCATGCCGGCCGCCGTCGAACGGGGCGGCCAGGAACGCATCGACGATGTCGAGCGCCAGGCCCTCCCCCACCACCCGCGCGCCGATCGACAGCATGTTGGCGTCGTTGTGCTGGCGGATCATGCGGGCCGAGAAGGTCTCGGAGCAGACCCCGCAGCGGACGCCCCTGATCTTGTTGGCCGCCATCATGATCCCCTGGCCCGTACCGCACAGGATGATCCCGAACCGGCAGTCGCCGGCGGCCACAAGCCGCGCCGCCGCCGCGCCATGCTCAGGATAGGGCGTGCTCTGCGGCGTCGTCGGTCCGATATCCACCACCTCCCAGCCCTGGGCCGCGATATGACCGGCGATCGCCTGCCGCAGCGCGATGGCGGAGTGGTCGCTGGAAAGCACGACGCGGCGGTTGCTGGCGGTCATGGAGGTCGTCCCGTTGCCAAGGTGATTGGCGGCCTGGCCCAGGTGGATCGGGCGCTCCTGCTTCCTACAGGGGCCACCACACCCCCGCCATTGAAAGCCCCGCTTGCCCTCACCATTTAGGAGTCATCCGGCCGCCGCGCCGATTTCGGGCGGTGCGCCGGAGAGTCGCTTAATTTGCGAGGACTCTGATGAACCGGCCGATCGTCTTTGATAGTCCCTTCCTGCTCGGGTTCGAGCACACGCGCAGCCTCATCGAGCGCGCCGCCAAGGCGGCCGCCGAGAGCTACCCGCCCTATAATGTGGAAGAGCGGGCCGGCGGCGGCCTGCGGATCACCTTGGCGGTGGCGGGCTTCACCCCCGACACCCTGCAGGTGACCCTGGAGGACCGCCAGCTGGTGGTGGCCGGCAAGCGCGACGACGCGGGCAAGGCCGAGGACGCCTATCTGCACCGCGGCATCGCCGCCCGCGGCTTCATCCGCGCCTTCGTCCTGGCCGACGGCATGGAGGTGGAGAAGGCCCTGCTGGAGCACGGCCTGCTGCACATCGATCTCGCCCGACCCGAGCCCGACAAGCTGATCAAGAAGATACCTATCCAGACGGCCGGCTGAACTTAGCGACCGTTACACGCGTTGCCTTTTCAAGGAGGTGGTCTGATGACACCCAATCTTACAGCTGAAGCTTTCGCCGCCCTCGGCGGTCCCGATCTCGTCTATGTGCGCCCGATCAAGGCCGCCGAAATCCTCGCCTCGACCCCGACCGCCCAGATCGAGGGCTTCAAGCTCGATCCGGAACAGACCCTCTACGCGGTCCACCGCGCCGACGGCGAACGCCTGGCGGTCATGACCGACAAGGACTCCGCCGTCGCCGCCGCCCTGGCCCACGAACTGGCGCCGGTCTCGGTGCACTAAGACCTAAGCTTCCTTCTCCCCTTGCGGGATCGAGAGCGGCGAGTCGCCGGTGCGACCCGCTTAGCCGAACATGTTCGGCTTTCTTTCGATTGTGGCTGCGGTGCAGGCTCGGGCTTGAGGTAGCTCTCGCTCATCCCGGCGAAGGCCGGGGCCCTGATGCATCACAGGCGCTCAGAAGCGGCCCGCCCGTTCGTGTGGTTCGTGTGGTTCGTGGTTCCAATCCTTTCGACCATGCCGCTGCAATGGCCCATCAGATTATCCACGAACCACACGAACCACACGAACGGTGGATCAGACCCGTGCACTGGCGGTGAATCTCGGTCCCGGCCTTCGCCGGGATGTGCGGGATCGAGGTCAGCGCCCCTCATCCGACCGGTCTCCGACCGGCCACCGTCGAGAGCGAGCCGGGCTACTCAAGCCCGGCTATGCGGTTCGCCAACGATTTGGCGAACCGCCGCTCTCGACCCCGCAAGGGGAGAAGGACCCCAGACCTAAGCCGCGCTCGACCGGGCTTCCTGCACCAGCAGCGCGTGGATCGCGTCCGGCGTCCTGGCCTGGCGCAGTTGCTCGCGCAAATCCGCCTGCCGCAGCAGGCGCGACACCCGGGCCAGGGTGCGCAGGTGTTCGGTCGAGGCGTTCGGCGGCGCGAACAGGGCGAAGACCAGGTCCACCGGCAGGTCGTCCACGGAATCGAAGGCCACCGGGTGGTCCAGGCGCACGAAGACCGCGCGCATGCGCTGCAGGCCGTCCAGACGGGCATGGGGCACGGCGACGCCATGGCCAACGCCGGTGGAGCTGGCGGTCTCGCGCTCGGCCAGGGCGTCCAGGATCACCCCGGCGTCCAGGCCGAACTGGCGCCCGGCGATCTCCGAGATGACCGCCAGCACCTGGCGCTTGTTGAGGGCGCTGACACGCGGCGCAATGGCCGCGCGTTCAAGAATCTCACCGATCAACATTGTGTCGTGACGCCCAAAACAAATCAGAGCCAGCCCGTGCGAACCAGATCGATGCACGGCCCGTGCCGGAAGCCCGGAGCGAGGCGTGACGCGAGGCCAAGGGCCTGCATCACGCTCCAGCTCCAGGGCCCCTAAACTAGGGCCCTAGGCCGAGGTTCCGTTCGCGCCGTTCCCGTGCGCCGATTTCGTGCGCTCCGGGTCGATCCAGCCGATATTCCCATCGGGCCGGCGGTAAACCACGGACAAACCCCCGTGAGCGGCGTTCCTAAACACGATTGTCTGGGATTCCGTCAAGTCCAGCTCCATCACCGCGCCGGAAACGGTCATCGTCTTGATGTCCTTTTCCGTCTCGGCGATGACCATGGCCGAGGGGAGGGCATGGCTGTCGTGCGAGGCCTGGTCCTCGTCGCCGAGGTCCCAGCCGTCGTCCTCGTCCTCGCCCTCGGGGGACTGGATGATGAAGTAGGACGCGGTCTCGGCGGCGCGCGCCGCGGCCTGCGGCGAGTGGCTTTTTAATCGTCGCTTATAGCGGCGCACCCGCGTCTCGATCTTGGCCAGCGCCGCATCGAAGGCGCCGTGGGCGTCGGCGCCCAGACCGTGACTTTGCAGCGCCTGGCCGGTGGCCAGTTTCAACGCGCAGTCGACTCTGAAGGAATGGCCCTCTCGGCTCACGACCACGTCCGCGGCGCCGCCACGGTCGAAGTACTTGCCGATAGAACCGGTGATTTCGTCGGTGACCCGCTCACGCAGGGCCTCCCCAACGGCGACATGCTTGCCGGATACTAAGACTTGCATGAAGCGACAACACGCCTGACCGCCGAAGGTGTCAAGCGCCTCCGAACCAACCCACGAGATGGTGTACGGCGGCCATCACGACGCCGGCGCTGAGGAACAGGACCGCCGCCGATGTGGCCGCCAGGGCGTAGCCCGCCAGGGCCAGCAGCCCATCCCTCTGAACCATCGAAAAGGCCAGGACGGCGATGGTCAGGGCGGGCAGCAGATTGCCCAGCGGGATGGGAAGAATCAGCACGAAGGACAGCAGGGTGCAGATCAGCCCGATCAGCCGGTCTCCCACCGGCCCGAACATGAACATCAGGCGCGGCCCCGAAACCCGCTCTATGCGCTCCAGCCAGGGCAGCAGCTTGCTGAACGCCTGGGCGAGTTCGGCCCGGCTCATCTGACGGTCGTCGAGGAACCTCGGCAGCCACAGGGTTTGGAAACCGATCACCATCTGCGGCGAGATCAGCAGCAGGGGCGCGCCAAGGATGGTGCTGGAGCCGGGGGGGAGCGGCAGCAGGTTGGGCATCGCCAGCACGAACATCAGGGCGGCGAAGGCGCGGCGCCCGAAGGAGTCGATGATCTCGCCCAGCGTCACCTTCTCCGCGGCCTGGTCGCCGAGCGCGCGGATGTGGGCCGAGAGACTCAGGTGCTGCGGAAACTCTCGGTCGGGCATGGGCTCTCATATCGCCGGGTGCGGCGTCGGCACAACGCGCGAAGGGACGATTCGTCCCGCGCTTTACAGCGGCGCCGCTTTTCGGCTAGGAGGCGCGCCATGCGGATCGCCGTCATTAAACGCGCCATTAAAACCACCGGGCTCTCGGGGCCTGGGGGTTCGCGCGTGCACGCCGCGTAGCAACCCCCAGCACCCCGCCGGTAGGTCGGGTGCTGAAAGTCTGCAAGACGGAAAGACAGCCCCGCCCTCCGGTCCCCACCGGAGAACCACCCATGTCCTTGCAAGACCTCGAACGTCCCGCCCGCCAGCGTCTGCTCAATATCGCCATCGTCGGCGCCACCGGCGCCGTGGGCGCCGAGCTGATCGGCTGCCTTGAACGCCGCGGCTTCCCCGTGGGCCAGCTCAAGCTGCTGGCCTCGGCCCGCTCGGCCGGCAGGACCCTGGTGTTCAAGGGCCAGCCCGTGGCGGTGGAGACCCTGACCGCGGAGGCCTTCGACGGCGTGGATATCGCCCTGTTCTCGGCCGGCGCCGCCATCAGCCGCCAGTTCGCCCCCCTCGCCGCGGCCCGGGGCTGCGTCGTGGTCGACAATTCCTCGGCCTTCCGCATGGATGAGGGCACGCCTCTGGTGGTGCCGGAGGTCAATGGCGGCCTGCTGGCCGGCCGCCCGATGATCGTGGCCAACCCCAACTGCGTGGCCGCCATCGCGGTGATGGCCCTGGCCCCCCTGCACGCCCGCAACCCCATCGTCCGGGTGATCGGGTCGACCTATCAGTCGGCCTCGGGCGCGGGCGCCGCGGCCATGGAGGAGCTGGAGCTGTCCACCGCCGCCTACCTGGCCGGGGAGGCCTTCACCCCCAAGGTCCTGCCGCACCCCTACGCCTTCAACGTCTTCAGCCACAACACCGCCATCGACCCGGCCACCGGCTACAATGGCGAGGAGACCAAGGTGATGGCCGAGGTCCGCAAGCTGATGGGGACGCCGGACCTGCGGGTCTCCTTCACCTGCATCCGGGTGCCGGTGCTGCGGGCCCACTCCATGGCGCTCAACGTGGAGTTCGAGGGTCAAGTAACGGCCAATGACGCCCTGTCGTGGCTCGCCGACGCTCCGGGTGTCCGCCTCGTGAACGACAATGAAAACAACCACTTCCCCATGCCCAGCGAGGCGACCGGCGTCGATGACGTGTTGGTCGGTCGCCTACGTGGTGACGCCTCGGATCCCACCGGTCGCACCCTGACCCTTTTCCTGTCAGGCGATCAGCTCCTCAAGGGCGCCGCCTTGAACGCCGTCCAGATCGCCGAGCAATATGCCTCCTGATCCCTCCACGGAGACCGACATGTTGGAGGGCCTTGCGGCGCCCTTCGTCTAGGCGTGCTTGAGGACCCGGCGGCGCTCGACCGAGGACGGGATGCGCATGGCCTCCCGGTACTTGGCGACGGTGCGCCGGGCGATATCGACGCCGGTCTCCTTGAGGATCTCGACGATCCGGTCGTCGGAATGAACCTCGGCCTCGGCCCGCTCGGTTTCGATCAACTGCTTGATCTTATGGCGAACACTCTCCGAGGAATGGGCCTCGCCGCCGTCGGAATTGGCGATGCCGGAGGTGAAGAAGAACTTCAGCTCGAACATGCCGCGCGGGGTGGCGATGTACTTGTTGGAGGTCACCCGGCTGACCGTCGACTCGTGCATGCCGATGGCGTCGGCGACGGTCTTGAGGTTCAGCGGCCGCAGGTGTTCCACGCCATAGGCCAGGAAGCCGTCCTGCTGACGGACGATCTCGCTGGCCACCTTCAGGATGGTCTTGGCCCGCTGATCGAGGCTCTTGACCAGCCAGTTGGCGCTGGCCATGCAGTCGGCCACGAACACCTTCTCCTGGTCGGTCCGGGCGCCGGCCGAGACCCGGGCGTGGTAGCGCTGGTCCACCAGCAGGCGGGGCAGGGTGTCGGAATTAAGCTCCACATGCCACAGGCCGCCCAGGCCCTCGCGCACATAGACGTCCGGCGCCACCGGCTGGCTGGGCTCGCCGCCGAAGGCCGCGCCCGGCCGGGGCGTCAGGGCCCGCAGCTCGGAGATCATGTCCTTCAGATCGTCGTCGTCGACCCCGCAGGCCTTGCGCAGGGCCGAGAGGTCGCGCCTGGCCAGCAGATCCAGATTGTCCAGCAAGGCCATCATGGCCGGGTCGCAGCGGTCGCGCTCCCTGAGCTGCAGCATCAGGCACTCGCGCACGTCGCGGGCGAAGACCCCAATGGGCTCGAACCGCTGCAGCATGCGCAGCACGTCCTCCAGGAAGGTGAGGTCGCAGCCCAGCCGCCCGGCGGTCTCGGCCATGTCCACTCGCAGGTAGCCGCCCTCATCGACGCTATCGACCAGAACGGTGGCCGCCGCATACTCGATGCCGCTGAAGCCCGAGACCATCAGTTGGTCATAGAGGTGCTCGGCCAGGGTCTTCTCGCGGGTCAGCCGCTGTTCGAAGTCGTCGGAGTCCTCGAAGGAGCCGCCCTTGCCGGCGCGGGACCAGTCCACCGCGCCGCCCGCCTCACCGGCGCCCTCGGCGTCCCCGGTGTTGCGCTCTCCCGGTGAGGCCTCTGCCTCGTGGGTGACATCCATGTGCGCCTCGGCGGCGCCCTCGGGAATGCTGTCGGAGGCGAAGTCCTCGGCGTCGCGGGGGCCGGCTTCGACATCGGGTTCGGAGTCGCGTTCGTCGCGCTGGAGCAGCGGGTTCCGCTCCAGCTCGCCCTCGACATAGGTCTCCAGCTCCATGTTGGAGAGCTGCAGCAGCTTGATGGCCTGCTGCAGCTGGGGGGTGATCACCAACCCCTGGCCTTGCCGCATCTCTAAACGCGCGCCGAGCGCCAAAATCGCCTCCTGGCCTGTTTCTTGCTGGACAGGCTAGGCGTGCAATCACCAGCGATTAGTTAACCGGGCCGCGACCTTCTGGTTAACCATGTTTTTTGCCGTCGATTTTTTGGGAATCGCGCCTGCGGCGCCCCGGATACCTCCGGCGTCGTCAGCCGAAACGTTCGCCCAGATAGACGCGGCGGACTTCGGGGTCATCGACGATCTCGGCCGGCGTGCCCTCGAACAGCACCTCGCCCGCATGGATGATCGCGGCGCGGTCGATGATGTCCAGGGTCTCGCGGACATTGTGGTCGGTGATCAGGATGCCGATGCCCCGGCTCTTCAGGAAGGCGATCACCTCGCGGATATCGGAGATGGCCAGGGGGTCGATGCCGGCGAAGGGCTCATCCAGCAGCATGAAAGAAGGTTCGCTGGCCAGGGCGCGAGCGATCTCGACCCGACGGCGCTCACCCCCTGACAGCGAGATGGCCGGCGCCTTGCGCAGGTGTTCGATGTGCAGGTCGGTGAGCAGCTGGGTCACGGTGGCCCGCGCCTCGCCCATGTCCTTGGCGCGCAGCTCCACCACCGCCATGACGTTCTCTTCCACGGTCATGCCCCGGAAAATCGAGGTTTCCTGAGGCAGGTAGCCGACCCCCATGCGGGCACGCTGGTACATGGGCTGGGCGGTGATGTTCTCACCGTCCAGATAGATGGCGCCGTAGTCGGCCGGGATCAGGCCGGTGATCATGTAGAAGCAGGTGGTCTTGCCGGCGCCGTTGGGGCCCAGCAGGCCCACGACCTCGCCGCGGCGCAGGCTCAGCGTCACGCCCTTCACCACCGGCCGGCCACGGAAGGACTTGCCGATGTTATCGACCACAAGCCCCTCCCCGGCCAGACCCGGGAGAGCTTCGAAATTCTCGGGCTTCACCCCTAGCGCCGCGCGGCGGGCGGTCCCGCCTGCTGCTGGGGATAGAGGACGGTGCGCACGCGGCCGGGCTTGTTGCGCCCCTTCACGCCGCTCTGCATCTGGGCGTCCCCGGTGGCGACCTTGATCACCAGCTTGGAGCCACGCAGCACGTTCTGGCCCTGGACGGCCACCACATCGCCGGTGATCGTGATGGTGTCGGCCGCCGCGTCATAGACCGCCGCGTCGCCGCGCACCCGCTGCTGCGGGGTGACGTAGTAGACCGAGCCGTTGGCCTCCATGCGGTCGAGCTGGTTGCCGCAGGCGGCGCCGGCCTGGCCCGCCGCACCCGGCTTGGCCGAGGGGTTGGGCTTATAATAGATCTTCAAGATGTCGGCCCGCAGGCGAACCTTGTCCTGCAGGGCCTCGGCGCCGCCGGAATAGGTGGCCAGGCACCGGGCGTTGATGACCTCCAGCTCGTCAGCGGTGATATCCACCGGGGCGTCGGAGTTCTGCGCCAGTTGCGCCGCGGCCGGACCGGCCGCAATCAACCCGCAGGCGAAGACGCCCGCCGCCCAGTGCTTCATATTCGCTAGCCTGATCATGCCCATGCCGCCTGAATGCCTAGTGTGACTCGACGCGGGTGTGTACGCCGCCCTTGAACACCATGCGTTCGCCCTTGTCGTACACGCCATAGGACTTGGCGATGATTTCTCCAAGCGCGCCAGCCCCCTTGATCTCGCCCGCGCCTTCAAGTTCTCCGGTCGCGGTATTGAAGATGGAGGTGGCGGTGGCGAAATTCACGTCCCCGCCGTTCAACTTTACGCCACCCTCGAGATTCAGCACCCGCTTGTCCTCGCGGTAGACGCCGGCCTTGGCGGAGATGCGGGTCGGACGTGGCCCCTCTTCGTCGAGGATCAGCATGGGGGTGTCGAGCATCACCCGCTGATAGTCCTTGGGGTCACGGATGGCGGTCTTGGCGGTGAGCACGAAGGCGCGGCCCTTGTCGTCACGGCCCAGGAAGCGGGGATTGACCAGCTGAATGGGGGCGTCAGCGTCCTGCGGCTTGTCCTTGACGCCGGCGAGCGTGCTCTGGATGACGAAGCCCACCATGGTCAGCAGGATCAGGCCGATCACCGCCGGCAGGATCACCCGTAGCCGCCTGACCAGGCGCGAACGCTGCCGCCAGCGCTCGAAGTCTGCGCTGTAGGGCGTGTGGCTCTGGTCAGCGAAGGCGGCTGTCACCCGAGCCTCACATGTGGGCGAAGATGTCGACCTCTTCCCAGCCGGCCACATCGAGCAGGGCGCGGTGAGGCAGGAAGTCGAAGCAGGCGCGCGCCAGGTGGTCGCGGCCCTCGCGCACCAGCATGGCGTCCAGCCGGTCGCGCAGACCATGCAGATGCAGGACGTCGGAGGCCGCGTAGGCGATCTGTTCGTCGCTGAGCTTGGCGGCGCCCCAGTCGGAACTCTGCTGGGCCTTGGACATGTCGATCCCCGCCAGCTCCTTGGACACGTCCTTCAGGCCGTGGCGGTCGGTGTAGGTCCGGGCCAGCTTCGAGGCGATCTTGGTGCAGTAGACCGGCGCCGTCACCACGCCCAGATGCAGATAGAACATGGCGATGTCGAAGCGGCCGAAGTGGAAGATCTTCGTCACCGCCGGGTCGGTGAGCAGGGCCTTGAGATTGGGCGCGTCATAGGTGGCGCGGTCGAGCTGGACGAGATGGGCGTCGCCCTTGCCGTCGGAGATCTGCACCACGCAGAGCGGGTCGCGGCCGAGCCGCAGGCCCATGGTCTCGGAATCCACCGCGACCGAGGTCGCGCCGGCGAAGGCGCCCTTGGGTAAATCGCCGATGTGCAGATGATTCGCCAAGGTCGCCTCGCTCCGGCGCAAACTAGATCCTCTCCCATATAGGGAGAGGGATGGTGCCCAGGAAAGGACTCGAACCTTCACGGCCGTTAAGCCACTGGCACCTGAAGCCAGCGCGTCTACCAATTCCGCCACCTGGGCCCGATCCACCGGATCGCGCGAGGGGGGTTCCTTAGGGCGCCGCCTAGGCCCGGTCAACGCCCCGCTTCACCTTCCTTTCAAGTCGCATTGCGGCGCGGGGTCGCTTCGTCTATCGCAAGCGCTCCAAGAGCCACTTAAATCCGGTCGAAACTCCATGCAGGATCTGGTCACCGTCTTCGGCGGTTCGGGCTTCGTCGGCGCACAGGTTGTCCGCGCGCTGGCCAAGCAGGGCTGGCGGGTGCGGGTCGCCGTGCGCCAACCGCACCTGGCCTACAAGATGCGCCTGCTGGGCGATGTCGGCCAGATCGAGGTCGTGCAGGCCAATATCCGCAACGAGGCCTCCATTCGTCGCGCCGTCGAAGGCGCCCATGCCGTCGTGAACGCGGTGGGCGTGCTCTACGAGACCGGCCGCCAGAAATTCCAGAGCATCCACGCCATGGGCGCGCGCAACGTCGCCGCCGTGGCCCGGGAAGCGGGTGTCGAGCGCCTGGTGCAGATCTCGGCCCTGGGCGCCGATCCGGAGTCCGGCGCGAAATATGCGCGGACCAAGGCCATGGGCGAGGACGCCGTGCGCGAGGCCTTCCCCGGCGCGGTCATCGTGCGGCCGTCGGTGGTGTTCGGGCCCGACGACAACTTCTTCAACAGGTTCGGCGAGCTGGCCATGATCAGCCCGGTTCTGCCACTGATCGGCGGCGGGGACGGCAAACTGCAGCCGGTCTTCGTGGGGGATGTGGCCAAGGCGATCGTCGCCTGCGTCACCGATCCCGCCTGCGCTGGCCAGACCTATGAGCTGGGCGGTCCGCGGGCCTACAGCTTCCGAGAGCTGATGGAGCTGGTGCTGGCCGAAACCGGCCGCAAGCGTTTCCTGGTCCCCCTGCCCTTCCCGGTCGCCGCCCTGATGGGCAAGGCCTTCGAGTTCCTGGCCCTGACGCCGTGGGCGCCGCCGCTGACCGAGGACCAGGTCGAACTGCTGAAGTCCGACAACGTGGTGTCGGGGACCCAGCCCGGCCTGGCCGAGCTTGGGATCGAGGCCAGCGCCGTCGAGGGTATCGTGCCAGCCTACCTCTACCGCTTCCGCAAGGGCGGCCAGTACGCCGACGAGGTCGAGCGCCTGACGGCCGTCGCCTAGCGGCCAGCCCCTACTGGCTGGCTATCGCCATCCAGATCAGACCACCGGCCCCCACCACGATCCGCCACCAGGCGAAGGGCGCAAAGCCGTGGCGGCCGACGAAGTCCACCAGGGCGCGGACGACGATGAAGCCGACGATGAAGCTGACGGCGAAGCCCAGGGCGATGATCCCCGCCTGGTCCATGCTCAGCACATCCTTGTTCTTGTAGAGGTCGACCGCGAAGGCGCCGGCCATGGTGGGGATGGCCAGGAAGAAGGAAAACTCGGCCGCGGCCTTCTTCTCCACCCGCATCAGCATCGAGCCGACGATGGTGGCGCCCGAGCGTGAGACGCCGGGGATGAGGGCCAGGGTCTGGAAGAGACCCACCACCAGGGAGGTTTTCCAGGAGAGCTTCATGGCGTCCTCCTCCCGGGGCGCCGGCGCCCAGCGGTCCAGGGCCAGCAGACCCACCCCGCCGATGATCAGCGACCAGCAGATCAGGCGCGGGCTCTCGAACAGGACCTCCTTGATGACCTCGTGGAGCGCCAGGCCCAGGACCGCGCCGGGGATGAAGGCGATCAGGACGGAGAGCGCGAACCCGCGCGCCTCGGCGCTGGTGGGCAGGCCGATCAGCACCTTCCAGAGCCTGCCGAAATAGAGGGCCACCACGGCGAGGATCGCACCCAGCTGGATGAGCACCGCGAAGGTGTCCCAGAACCCGTTCGGCAAGCCGAGCAGGGACTTGGTCAGCAGCAGGTGGCCGGTCGAGGACACCGGGATGAACTCGGTCACCCCTTCAACGACGCCCAGGATGATGGCGGCGATCCAATCGGACATGCGGGGACTTTCGGCAGGGGATGAAGTGGAGGTAAGGGGCGGGAACAGGGTAAATTTGAGGTTCATCCCGTTTGTAGACGACCTGAGCGGGATCCACCGTTCGAGATGAGCTTGAAGCTGGGCTATAAGTCCAAGATCGTACGTTTAATGGACCATCTTGTTCCGGGACGTTGAAAAGACGCGTAAAAGGCTTTCGCCCATGAGGGGGCGGAGGACCCGCCATGGCCGAGCGGATGCTGAAGTTCACGACTGTGGAGAGGACAACGCCCCCCAAGCGGTCGGCGGCTACGCGCAGCGGCGATTTCCATGAGATTTATGCCGACTTCATCGACGCCAAGGCTCGCGAGCAGGCCTCACGCTGCTCGCAGTGCGGGATACCGTTCTGTCAGACCCACTGCCCGCTGCACAACAACATCCCCGACTGGCTGCGGATGACCGCCGAGGGGCGGCTGGAGGAGGCCTACCAGCTTTCCCAGGCCACCAATTCCATGCCGGAGATCTGCGGCCGCATCTGCCCGCAGGACCGCCTATGCGAAGGCTCCTGCACCATCGAGCAGTCGGGGCACGGCACCGTCACCATCGGCGCGGTGGAGCGCTACCTGACCGACAAGGCCTGGGAGGAGGGCTGGGTCCGGCCTCTCGTCCCCGGCCGCGACCAGGGCAAGTCGGTGGGGATCATCGGGGCGGGGCCGGCCGGGCTGTCCGCCGCCGAGCGCCTGCGCGAGATGGGCTACGCCGTCACCGTCTATGACCGCCACGACCGGGCCGGCGGCCTGCTGATCTACGGCATCCCCAGCTTCAAGCTGGAGAAGGACGTGGTGATGCGGCGCACCCAGCGGCTCGCCGACGGCGGGGTGGAGTTCCAGCTGAACTTCGAGGTGGGCCTGGACGCCACCCTCGATGAGCTGCGCGAGACGCATCACAGCGTGCTGATCGCCACCGGTGTCTATGCCGACCGCGACCTGGTGGTCCCCGGCGCGGGGGCGGCGGGGGTGACGCCGGCGCTGGACTACCTGATCGCCTCGAACCGGGCCGGTCTGGGCGACGACGTGCCGGAATACGCCTCGGGCCAGCTGCACGCCCAGGGCCGCGACGTGGTGGTGGTGGGGGGCGGCGACACGGCCATGGACTGCGTACGCACCGCCGTGCGCCAGGGGGCGAAGTCGGTGACCTGCCTCTATCGCCGCGACCGCGCCAACATGCCGGGCTCGGCCCGCGAGGTCGCCCACGCCGAGGAGGAGGGCGTGGTGTTCGAATGGCTGGCCGCGCCCCGGGCCGTGCTGGGCGAAGCCGGCATGGCCACCGGTGTCAGGGCCGCCCGCATGCGTCTCGGCGCCCCCGACGCCACCGGCCGCGCCGCGCCCGAGGAGATCGTGGGGGCCGACTTCGAGGCGCCGGCCGACCTGGTGATCAAGGCGCTTGGCTTTGATCCCGAGGACCTGCCGCGCGGCCTTGCGGCCCCGGACCTGGCGGTCAGCCGCTGGGGAACGGTGAAGGCCGACTTCCGCACCCTGATGACCAACCTGCCCGGCGTGTTCGCGGCTGGCGACATCGCCCGCGGCGCCTCCCTGGTGGTCTGGGCGATCAAGGACGGCCGCGACGCCGCCGACGCCATCCACCGCTATCTGACGGAACCCGCGCGGGTCGCGGCGGAGGCAAGATGATGAGCCAATTTCCCGCTCATCCCGGCGAAGGCCGGGACCCAGGTGAAGCCCACCCAGCGCCCCAGATGAATCCGGATCCCGGCCTTCGCCGGGATGAGCGGTGGGGGGTTGAGGATACGCAGCGCTTCCTCGAGAACCGCGCCAAGCTCATCGACGGCCACGCCTATGATCCCGACTCCGAGCGGGACGCCTGTGGGGTGGGCCTGGTCTGCGCCCTGGACGGCCAGCCCCGCCGCGAGGTGGTGGAGCTGGCGATCCGGGCGTTGAAGAGCGTCTGGCACCGGGGCGCCATCGACGCCGACGGCAAGACCGGCGACGGCGCTGGCGTGCTGGTCAGCGTCCCGCAGGACTTCTTCGCCGACCAGGTGCAGCGCACGGGGCACAGGCTGCGGCCCGGCCCCATCGCCGTGGGTCAGGTCTTCCTGCCGCGCAACGACCTCAACGCCCAGGAGGCGGCCCGCACCATCGTCGAGGCCGAGGCCCTGCGGTTCGGCTTCTACATCTATGGCTGGCGCCAGGTGCCCACCGACACCCGGGTCATCGGCGAGAAGGCCAACGCCACGCGCCCGGAGATCGAGCAGATCATGCTGGCGGGTCCCGCCGGCCTGGAGGGCGAGGCCCTGGAGCGGGCGCTGTTCCTGTGCCGCAAGCGCATCGAGAAGCGTGTCGCCCAGGCCGGCATCCAGCAATTCTACCTGTGCTCCCTGTCGGCCCGTTCGCTGATCTACAAGGGCATGTTCCTGGCCGAGCACATCGACGCCTTCTATCCCGACCTGACCGACGCCCGGTTCACGGCGGCCGTGGCGATCTTCCACCAGCGCTATTCCACCAACACCTTCCCGGAATGGCGGCTGGCCCAGCCCTTCCGGATGCTGGCGCACAACGGCGAGATCAACACCAAGAAGGGCAACCTGAACTGGATGAAGAGCCACGAGATCCGCATGGCCGCCGACGCCTTCGGCGACTTCGGGGACGACGTGAAGCCGGTGATCCAGGACGCCAGCGGCTCGGACTCCATGGCGCTCGACAACACATTCGAGGTGCTGGTCCGGGCCGGCCGCGACGCTCCCATGGCCAAGGCCCTGCTGATCCCCGAGGCCTGGGCGCACAAGAGCGACGAACAGATCAGCCCGGCGCACAAGGCGCTCTACGCCTATTGCAACGCGGTGATGGAGCCCTGGGACGGACCGGCCGCCATCTGCGCCACCGACGGCCGCTGGGTGGTGGCCGGCAAGGACCGCAACGGCCTGCGGCCCCTGCGGGTGACCTATACCGACGACGGCTTGCTGATCATGGGCTCGGAGGCCGGCATGTGCCGGGTCGACGAGGCCCGCATCGTGCGCAAGGCCCACATCCAGCCCGGCCGGATGGTGGCCGTCGACCTCGCCGAGGGCCGCCTCTACGAGGAGGACGAGATCATCGACCGCCTGGCCGCCCAGCACCCCTATGACCAGTGGCTGGGCAACATGGTGGATCTGGAGGCCAAGATCGCGCCAGGCCCCGAGCCCCGCGCCTACGGCCGGGAGGAGCTGACGCGCCGCCAGGCCGCCGCCGGGATGAGCCTGGAGGACCTGGAGCTGCTGCTGGCCCCGATGATCGAGGACGGCAAGGAGGCGGTGGGCTCCATGGGCGACGACGCGCCCCTGGCGGTGCTGAGCGACCAGTACAGGCCGCTCTCCCATTTCTTCCGGCAGAACTTCAGCCAGGTGACCAACCCGCCGATCGATAGCTTGCGCGAAACCGGTGTCATGAGCCTGAAGACCCGGTTCAAGAACCTGGGCAACATCCTGGCCCAGGACGAGGCCCAGACCGACGTCTTCGTGCTGGAAAGCCCGGTGCTGACCACCGGCATGTACCAGCGGATCATGGGCTTCATCGGCGAGGGCACGGCGGCGGTGATCGACGCCACCATGCCGATCCCGGCCGCTAAGGGCCGGCCCGGCGACGCCCTGCGCGCCAATCTCGACCGCATCCGCGCCGAGGCCGAGGACGCCGCCCTGCGCGGCTGCGCCACCATCGTGCTGACCGACGAGGCCTCGGGGCCCGGGCGTGTGGGTCTGCCGATGATCCTGGCCACCGGCGGGGTCCACGCCTGGCTGGTGGCCAAGGGGCTACGTTCCTATGTCTCGATCATCGTCCGCTCGGCCGAGTGCCTCGACACCCATTATTTCGCGGTGCTGGTGGGGGTGGGGGCCACGGCGGTGAACGCCTATCTGGCCCAGGAGAGCTTCCAGGACCGGCTGGAGCGTGGCCTAGCGGGCGAGCTGACGCTCCACGACGTCTGCCGAAACTTCAAGCACGCCATCGAGGGCGGCCTGTTGAAGATCATCGCCAAGATGGGCATCGCGGTGATCTCCTCCTATCGCGGCGGCTACAACTTCGAGGCGGTGGGGCTGAGCCGCGCCCTGGTGGCGGAGTTCTTCCCCGGCATGCCCTCGCGCATCTCCGGCATCGGCCTGGCCGGTCTGGAGGCCAAGGCGGTCGAGGTGCATCGCCGCGCCTGGGACCCCGGGGCCATCAGCCTGCCGGTGGGAGGCCTCTACAAGGCGCGCGCCAGCGGCGAGAGCCACGCCTTCGAGGCGCGCATGATCCACACCCTGCAGGCCGCCTGCAACACCGGCGACTATGGCGCCTACCAGCGGTTCTCGGCGGGGATGGCCCGGCAGCCCACCATCCAGCTGCGCGACCTGCTGGACTGGCGGACCGGCGAACGTCCCGTGGCCCTGGACGAGGTCGAGAGCGTCAACGAGATCCGCAAGCGCTTCCTGACGCCCGGCATGAGCATGGGGGCTCTAAGCCCCGAGGCGCACGGGGTGTTGAACATCGCCATGAACCGCATCGGGGCCAAGAGCGTCTCCGGCGAGGGCGGGGAGGACGCGGCCCGCTACAAGCCCCTGCCCAACGGCGACAACCCCAACTCGGCGGTCAAGCAGATCGCCTCGGGACGGTTCGGGGTGACGGCGGAGTATCTCAACGAATGCCGCGAGATCGAGATCAAGGTCAGCCAGGGCGCCAAGCCCGGCGAGGGCGGGCAGCTGCCCGGCTTCAAGGTGACCGAGCTGATCGCCAAGCTGCGGCACGCGACGCCCGGCGTGATGCTGATCTCACCCCCGCCGCACCACGACATCTATTCCATCGAGGACCTGGCCCAGCTCATCTACGACCTGAAGCAGATCAACCCGACCGCGCGGGTCTGCGTGAAGCTGGTGGCCATGACCGGCATCGGGGCGATCGCGGCGGGCGTGGCCAAGGCCAAGGCCGATGTGATCCTGATCTCCGGCAATGTCGGCGGCACCGGGGCCTCCCCCCAGACCTCGATCAAGTACGCCGGCGGGCCCTGGGAGATGGGGCTCTCCGAGGCCAACCAGGTCCTGACCCTGAACAACCTGCGCCACTCGGTGCGGCTGCGGGCCGACGGGGGCATGCGCACGGGGCGCGATGTGGTGATCGCCGCCATGTTGGGGGCGGAAGAGTTCGGGATTGGAACAGCGAGCCTGATCGCCATGGGCTGCATCATGGTGCGCCAGTGCCATTCCAACACCTGCCCGGTGGGGGTCTGCACCCAGGACGAGGCCTTGCGGGAAAAGTTCTCCGGCAGCCCGGAGAAGGTGATCAACCTCTTCACCTTCATCGCCGAGGAGGTCCGCGAAATCCTGGCCTCGCTGGGCTTCCGCTCGATCCAGGAGATCGTCGGCCGCACCGACCTGTTGCAGCAGGTCTCACGCGGCGGCGAGCATCTCGATGATCTCGACCTCAACCCCCTGCTGGTGATGGCAGATCCGGGGTCGAACCCGCGCTATTGCGTGGTGGAGGGGCGCAATGAGGTGCCCGACACCCTGGACGCCCAGATCGTCCGCGACGCCGCCCCCCTGCTGGAGCGGGGCGAGAAGATGCAGCTGACCTACACGGTGCGGAACACCGCGCGCGCCATCGGTTCGCGGACCTCGTCGCATATCGTGCGACGGTTCGGGATGACCGGCCTGCCCGCCGGGCACCTGACCGTGCAGCTCAAGGGCTCGGCGGGACAGAGCCTGGGGGCCTTCGCGGTCCAGGGCCTGCGCATCGAGCTGACCGGCGAGGCCAACGACTATGTCGGCAAGGGCCTGTCGGGGGCGACCATCATCCTGCGGCCTTCGCCGCACCTGGCGGCGCCGGAGGCCAACGCCATCCTGGGCAACACGGTGCTCTATGGGGCCACCTCGGGGCGGTTGTTCGCGGCGGGTCTGGCGGGGGAGCGGTTCGGGGTGCGCAATTCCGGGGCCGTGACGGTGGTCGAGGGCTGCGGCGCCAACGGCCTGGAATACATGACCGGCGGGCGGGCGGTGATCCTGGGGCCGGTGGGCTTCAACTTCGCCGCCGGCATGACCGGGGGCATGGCGTTTGTGCTGGACCTGCACGACCGCTTCCTCACCCACCTCAACACCGACAGCGTGGTGGTGCAGCGGATCGGGACCCGGGCCTGGGAGGCGGAGCTGAGGGGGCTGGTGGAGGAGCATGCGCGGGAGACCGGCTCGGCCTTCGCCGCCGGCATCCTGCGCGACTGGGACCGGCATCTTGGGAAGTTCTGGCAGGTGGTCCCCAAGGAGATGGTGCACCGCCTGGACCAGCCACTGGCCGAGGAAGAGGCGGTGCATCACCGGGCGTAGCTCTGTGGGTCTGAGAGCCCCCCAAGAGTTGGAACCACGAACCACACGAACGTCACGAACGGGCAGCTTCACTCTCTCAGTGTCATCCCGGCCGCAGCGAAGCGGAGGGCCGAGACCCAGATGCGCTGGACGTGCCGGAAGCCCAGCACCTCTGGATCCCGCACTTCCGGCCTTCGGCCTGCATGCGGGATGACACCCTTTGTTTGTTCGTGTGGTTCGTGTGGTTCGTGGACGATCTAATCTGAGCTGACGCCCGCGCGGCGAGAAGGCTCTACGCCACCTCCACCCCCACATAGCGCGCCCGCGGCCGGATCAGGGCGCCGGTCTGGCCCTGTTCGATGGCGTGGGCGATCCAGCCGGCGCAGCGGGCGGTGGCGAAGAGGGCGAAGGGGGCGTCGCGGGGCAGCTTGAGGGCGTCGGACATGGCGACCAGGGCGAAGTCGATATTGGGCGCCAGGCCGGTGATGTCCTCAGCCGCCGATCGCAGGCTGGCCATCTCCGGGGTCAGCTTGAAGCGGTCCAGCAGGGCGGCGGCGCGGGGATCGTGGTCGGGATAGAGTTGGTGGCCGAAGCCCGGCAGCAGGCGATCCTCGGCC
Organism: Phenylobacterium ferrooxidans; assembly: GCF_042714595.1. NCBI lineage: Bacteria > Pseudomonadati > Pseudomonadota > Alphaproteobacteria > Caulobacterales > Caulobacteraceae > Phenylobacterium > Phenylobacterium ferrooxidans. Next base: position 20,501 of record NZ_JAOTJD010000024.1, read on the forward strand.
AGGCGGGCGGCGATGACATTGCGCGCCCCGCCCTGGGCGGCCTCGGCCGAAAAGCCCCGGATCGCGGCCGGCGCCCCGCCGTGACGCGGGCCTGAAAGGGTGGCCAGACCCGCCAGGGCGGCAGCGGCCAGGGACGCCCCCGTCGAGGCGGCCACCCGGGCGGCGAAGGCCGAGGGGTTGAGCTCGTGGTCGGCCAGCAGCACCAGCACCCGGCGCACCAGGTCCGCCCCCGGTCCTCCGGGGCCCAGACCCCAGGCGAAGGCCAGGCGGTTGTGGATCGCCCCGCCGCCCACCTCGCCGGCGATGGCGTCGGTGAGCACGTCCAGCAGGGTGGCGGCCTCGACGGCCAGGGCCAGGGGGTGGCGGCCGAGCGCCGGGGCGTCCACGCCGGCCCTTGCAGCCAGGGCCAGGAAGGCGCGCGCGGTCATGTCCGCCCCCTCCGGCGGCTGGGGACGGTCGGTGCGCTTCAGGGCCGCGCCGTGGCCGCCGCGCAGCAGGCGGGCGACGGATTCCAGGGTCTCGGTCTCCGCCAACTCGACGGCGTCGCGGCCGCGATAGAACAGCCGGCCCTGGGAAATGGTGGTGATGGCTGAGACCAATACAGGTTCGCCCCAGGCGATGGCGCCGGCCGCCACCTCCGAGGCCTTGCGGCTGCGGGTCTTGCGCTGAACCAGGGCTGTGATGTCGGCGGCCCGATAGAGGCTGCGGCGCGGATCGCCCGGATCGACGCGGGTCTGGACCCGGCCGCGGCTGACATAGGCGTAGAGGGTCTGGGGCCGCACGCCCAACTGTGCGCGGGCCTCGTCGGCGCCGATCCAGTCATTGGCCTTGGTCTGAGACATCATATATTGATTATATTGATCAAGATTGACGCGTCCAGCTTGGCGGCAAATATCGCGCTTAGCAAGTTTGGAAAAAGGAGGTCCTCCCATGTCGGACGGACTGGAAGACGTCATCGCCGCCCACACCGTGATGTCCGACGTGGACGGGGCGGCGGGCCGCTTGATCATCCGCGGCCGGTCGCTGGACGACCTGGCCGGGCGCGCCAGCTTCGAGGAGGTCACCCGTCTGTTGTGGGACGGGTTCTTCGACCACCTGCCCGCCGATCTGGCTGGGCCCCTGGCCGCCGCCCGCGCCGAGGTGTTCGCCGAGGTCTCGGCGATGGACACCGGCATCCTGTCGCTCAGCCCCATCGAGGCCATGCGGGCCCTGACCGCCAGGCTGTCGGACGGAGACGACCTGGCGGTCGCCCTGCGACTGCTGGCCGCCCCGGCGGTGTTCACCGCCGCGGTGGTGCGGGGCCAGGCCGGCGAGGCGCCCATCGCACCGGACGCCTCGCTTGGGCACGCGGCCGACATCCTGCGCATGCTGGGCAAGGCGCCCAGTCAAGCCGAGGCCGAGGCGCTGGACACCTATCTGGTGACGGTGAGCGACCATGGGCTGAACGCCTCGACCTTCGCCGCCCGGGTGGTGGCCTCGACACGGGCCGGCATTGGGTCGGCGGTGCTGGCCGGGATCAGCGCCCTGAAGGGGCCGCTGCACGGCGGGGCGCCGGGACCGATCATCGACATGCTGGACGGGATCGGCGGCGCGGAGAACGCCCGGCCGTGGATCGAGGCGGCGCTCGCCCGCGGCGACCGGCTGATGGGCTTCGGGCACCGGGTCTACCGGGTCCGCGACCCCCGCGCCGACGCCCTGAAGCTCGCCATCCGGCGGATGGGGACCCGCAGCGGGCGGCTGGAGTTCGCCGAAGCCGTGGAGCGGGCGGTGCTGGAGATCCTCAAGGCCCACAAGCCCGACCGCAGCCTGGACACCAATGTGGAGTTCTACACCGCCCTGCTGCTGGAGGCCCTGGCCTTCCCGCCGTCGGCCTTCACCTGCGTGTTCGCCATGGGCCGCACCGCGGGCTGGATCGCCCATGCGCGGGAGCAGCTGGCGGGCGGGCGCCTGATCCGGCCGCAGTCGGTCTATGTGGGGCCGACGCCCCGCGTGGCCGCCTGACGCCATATTTGAGCGGGATGCGGGCGGAAAACCGGTCCCCACTTTTCCTCATCCCGCTCCCTGAGAGTCGTTAGCGCTGGGGCGACGTGCATAGGCGCACTAGATAGGGTCCATGCACGCCCCAGCAGGCCTCGACCCCAAAGCCGCCGCCGCCCTGACGCGGAAGATCACCCTGCTGTCGGTGGCCACCGCCACGGTGCTGGTGGTGATCAAGGGCGGGGTCTGGCTGATCTCCGGCTCGGTGGCGCTGCTGGCCTCGGCGGCGGACTCGGGGCTGGATCTGATCGCCAGCCTGGTGACCTTCTACGCCGTCCGCTACGCCCAGGCGCCGCCGGACGCCGAGCATCGCTTCGGGCACGGCAAGGCCGAGGCCTTCGCCAGCCTGACCCAGGCGGGCCTGGTGTTCGCCTCGGCAGCCCTGATCGGCCAGGAGGCCATCGTCCACATCGTGAACCCCACCCCGGTGGCCAATGAGGGCTGGGCGGTGGCGGTGATGGCGGTCTCCACCGTGCTGACCGTGATGCTGATCCTCGCCCAGGGCCGGGTGCTGAAACAGACCAACTCCGTGGCGGTCTCGGGCGACCGGGCCCACTATCTCACCGACGTGGCCTCCAACCTGATCGCGCTGCTCGGCATCGGGGCGGCGGCCTTGCTGGGCTTCAACAGCCTCGACGCCATCGCCGGCCTGATTGTGGCGGCTTTGCTGCTGTGGGCCGCCATCGGGGTGTTCCGCGAGGCCTCAGGCCAGCTGATGGACCATGAGCTGCCCGACGCCGACCGCGCCCGCATCGTCGAGCTGGTGAGCCAGGACCCGCGCCTCAGCGATGTCCACCAGCTTCGCACCCGGGCTTCGGGGCCGTTCATCCATATGCAGATGCACGTGGACATCGATCCGGTCCTCACCCTGGAGGCCGCCCATCGCCTCATCGTGGAGGCCGAGACCCGCATCCTGGCCGAGTTTCCCCACGCCGACATCCTGATCCACGCCGACCCGCGCGGCCGCGCCGAGCCGCACGGCGGCGCCTTCGCCGAACAGGCGCAGTAAACGCGCCCTTAACGCAGGCCATGTTAGGCCGCTTCGTTCCCATGACCCCCGACCGCACCCTGCACCACTTCCCCCTCGACCCCGCCTCGCGCCAGGTGCGTCTGGCCTTGGGGGAGAAGCGCCTGGCGTTTGTCGAGAACCCGGTGCGCTACTGGGAGCGCCCCAAGGAGCTGGTGAGCCTGAACGCCTCGGGCCTGACCCCGGTGCTCACCGAAGGGTCCCTGGTGCTCTGCGAGAGCCGGGCGATCCTGGATCACCTGGAGGAGACCTATCCCGAACCTGCCCTGCTGGGACGCGAGCCCGGCGAACGGGCCGAGGCGCGGCGCCTGCTGCAGTGGTTCGACCGCAAGTTCGACTACGAGGTCGGCGGCTTCATCCTGCACGAGAAGATGGAGAAGCGTCTGCTGGGCCTGGGGGCGCCGGACCTGGCCTCCCTGCGCCAGGGCCGCGAGGCGTTGCGCGGCCACATGCTCTATATCGACAGCCTGCTGGCTGACCGCGACTGGCTGGCTGGGACCCGGCTGTCGCTGGCGGATTTCGCGGCGGCGGCCCATCTGTCGGTGATCGACTATTTCGGCGACGTGCCCTGGGCGGACTTCCAAGCCGTCAAGACCTGGTACATGAAGCTGAAATCGAGGCCGGCCTTCCGGCCGCTGCTGGCCGACCGCTGGCCCGGCCTCGCGCCGGCGCCGCATTATGACGACCTCGACTTCTGAGCTGATCCGCGAGAAGGCGGCCGAGCTGGGCTTCGACGCCTGCCGCTTCGCAGCGGTAGGCGAGGCCTGGGCGGCAGGCGGCCGACTGCACGCCTTCATCGACCACGGCCGTCACGGCGAGATGGACTGGATGGCCACCACCGCCGAGCGCCGGGCGCACCCCAACGCCATGTGGGGCGGGGCCCGCAGCGCGATCATGCTGGGGGTCAATTACGGCCCCGACGCCAATCCGCTCGAGGCCCTGGCCCATGGGGACCGCGGGGTGATCTCGGCCTACGCCCAGGGCGACGACTATCATGAGCTGATCAAAGGGCGGCTGAAGCAGCTGGCCGGTTGGCTGGCCTCCAGGTTCGGCGGCGAGCTGAAGGTGTTCGTCGACACCGCGCCGCTGATGGAGAAACCCCTGGCGGCCCGAGCCGGCCTGGGCTGGCAAGGCAAGCACACCAACCTGGTGAGCCGCGAGTTCGGATCCTGGCTGTTCCTGGGGTCCATCCTGACCGAGCTGGAACTCGCCCCCGATGCGCCGGAGGCGGAGCACTGCGGATCCTGCCAGGCCTGCCTGGACATCTGCCCGACCAAGGCCTTCCCGGCGCCGTTCCAACTGGATGCCCGGCGCTGCATCTCCTACCTGACCATCGAGCTGAAGGGGCCGATCCCGCGAGAGTTCCGCGCCGCGCTGGGCAACCGCATCTATGGCTGCGACGACTGCCTGGCGGTCTGTCCCTGGAACAAGTTCGCCGCCACGGCCCGCGAACAGCGGCTGCACGCCCGCGACGCCCTGAGGGCGCCCGGCCTGCGGGACCTGGCGGGGCTGGACGATGCGGGGTTCCGGGCGCTGTTCTCCAAGAGCCCGGTCAAGCGGATCGGCCGCGAGCGGTTCGTGAGGAACGTGCTCTACGCGGTGGGCAATTCAGGCGACGCCGGATTGGCGGAGGTGGCGCAGGCGCGGCTGGCCGATCCGTCGCCCCTGGTGCGCGGGGCGGCGGTGTGGGCGCTCTCGCGGTTGTTGGGGCCCGCGGCCTTCGAGGTGTTGCGGGTCGCCCAGGCCGAGACAGATCCCGAAGTTCTCGCTGAGTGGGCTGATTTTCCTCCCCCGTTCACGGGGTAAGAAAGGTCAGGCCTGCCAGCTCGGCATGGCGTCTGAGGCTTGGGCGGCTTTGGCCCGCACGAAGCCGTCGCGGGTTTGCAGCCTCGCCCAGTAGTCCGCCACGGCGGGTGAAAATCGCGCGTCCAGCCCCAGGGTCTCCGCCAGCAGCAGGGCGTAGCCCACCGAGATGTCCGCCCCGGTGAAGCGCCCCGCGCAGTACCAGCCGCCGTTCGCCGCCAGCCTCGGCTCCAGCCCCTTCAGACGGGCGGTGAACCAGCGGCCGTAGTCGTCGGCGACCTGGGGGTTGCGGCGGTCCTGGGGCTCCAGGCGCGTGTAGCGGAGCACCAGGGTCTGGGGAAAGGTGAGCGTCGCCTCGCCGAAGTGGAGGCCGTTCAGCCAGTCGCCATAGGCGGGATCGCCGGGCTCCACCGACAGGATCGAGGGACCGTCACGGGTGGCGAGATACTGTACGATGGCCGCGCTCTCGGTCATCCGGGTCGCGCCATCCACCAAGAGCGGGATGGTGCCCAGGGGATTCTCCGCCAGGTAGTCGGGCGCCAGGACCCGGGGCGGGAAGGGCAGCAGCTTCAGCTCATAGGGAACGCCAAGCTCCTCCAGGGCCCAGAGAGCCCGGAAGGAGCGCGCGTCGGCGCAATGATAGAGCGTCAGGCGCATGGATCAGTCAGCGTAGACCGCCGCGCGCTTCTGCATGTTGGACATCACCGCCTCGATCTGGTTGGGCGAGCCGATGAGGGCGCCCTGTTCCTGGCTCTCCGCCAGCAGCATGGCGTGCTGGTCGGCGTCGTAGGCCATGTCCAGCAGGCGCTTGGAACCCCGAATCGCGTCCGGGCTCTTGGAGGCGATCTCGGCGGCCAGGGCCAGGGCCTCGGCGCGGGGATCGGCGCAGACCCGGGTGGCGAAACCGAGCCGCAGGGCCTCCTCGCCGTCGAAGATGCGGCCGGTATAGGTCAGCTCCCGGGCCACGTCGTCGCGCACCAGGCGCTTCATCAGCACCAGGCCGCCCATGTCAGGGACCAGGCCCCACTTGATCTCCATCACCGCCATGCGGGTGTCGGGGGTGACGAAGCGCAGGTCGGCGCCGAGCGCCAGCTGGAAGCCGCCGCCGAAGGCCACGCCGTGGATGGCGGCGATCACCGGCACGGTCTGCTCACGCCAGACCATCACCGCGTGCTGGGCGCGGTTAGAGCCGCCCGGCGTGCGCTTGGGCGTCAGCAGGGCCTCGCCGGTGGAGGACTGGCCGCCCGAGCGTTCGCCCGAGGCCATCTTGCCGAAATTGCCCATGTCGAGACCGGCGCAGAAGGCCTTGCCCTCCCCCGACAGTACGATGGCGCGCACGCCCGGCCGGGTCTTCAGGTCCTCGCCGGTGTCGATCAGGGCCTGAAACATGTGGTCGTCGAGGGCGTTCATCTTGTCGGTGCGGACCAGGCGCACATCGGCGACGCCGTCCTTCAGATCAACCTTGATGCGGTCTTCCATGACGGGCTCCTTCAGAGGGGTCGGGCGCGCACGGCCACGTAGCCGGCGCGAGGGAAGTGGATGTGCAGGGCGCCGAGATCGGCGGAGTTGCGGGCGATCACCAGGCGGTCGACGGTGGCGGCCACCAGGGTCCCGGCGATGGGGTCGCGGCCATAGTCGTCGGCCATCACCGTCACATGGGTTCCGGGATCAAGACCGAGGGGATCGGCGGGATCATGAGCCGGCGGCGGCCCGGGCTGTGTGTCGCGGGCGATCTCCAGGGCCACCCGGCCGGCCATCTCCTCGCGGGCGCCTTCGCCCAGCGCCATCATCTTCTCGGCCCAGTCTGGGATGCGGGTGAGACCCGCCGTCAGGGCCTTGGCCGTCGCGGGCAGGACATTGCTGAGCCAGACGATATTCATATAGGCCGCCACGTCCGCCAGCCCCGGTTTGTCGCCGGACAGGAAGGGGCGCCCGGCCAGGCCCTGGTCGATCCAGGCGGCGTGGGCCCGCCATTGCGGCCGCATGACGCCGGCCGCGCGCTTCATGGCGGCGACGTCGAAGGGGCGGCCTGACAACTTCTCGCGGTCGTCGATGAAGGCCTTGGGGACGGCGTCGCCGATCTCGCCGAAGATCACCGGCACGGTGGTCTGGAAGAACAGACGGTCGGCCCAGAAATTCACCGCCCAGTCGGGACCGGTGACGGCGGGCGGATTGGGCGCCCGGCGTTCGATCTCGGCCAGGATCACCTGGGTGTCGCAATAGACATCGGCGCCGATCTGCATGACCGGCGCGCGGCGATAGCCGCCGGTCAGCGGGGTCAGGTCGGGCTTGGGCATCATGTTCGGCGTGATCACCGAGGACCAGGCCAGCCCCTTGAGCCCCAGGAAACAGCGCACCTTCTGGGAGAAGGGCGAGGCCTCGTAGTGGTGCAGGATGATCCCGATCATGACGTCTCCCTGAGCCGGCTCTTGGGCCGGTAGGGGCTTACGCTGTCACGGAATTGACCGCCGCGAAACTCTGACGCCGCGTCAGGAGAAGGGGCCAGTGGTCAGGCCGCCGTCCAGCCGCCGTCCACCGAGAGGTTGGCGCCGGTCATCTGCTTGGCGGCCGGCGAGCAGAGGAAGACGGCGATGGCGGCGACCTCCTCGGGCGTCACGAACTGCTTGGTCGGCTGGGCGGCCAGCAGGACGTCGTTGATCACCTGGTCGCGGGTCAGGTTGCGCGAGGCCATGGTGGCGGGGATCTGGTTCTCCACCAGGGGGGTCCAGACATAGCCGGGGCTGATGCAGTTGACGGTCACGCCATGGGGCGCGAGTTCCAGGGCCGCGGTCTTGGTGAGGCCCACGACCCCGTGCTTGGCGGCCACATAGGCCGACTTGAAGGGTGAGGCCACCAGGCTGTGGGCCGAGGCGGTGGAGATGATCCGCCCCCAGCCGCGGGACTTCATGCCCGGGACCACCGCGCGGATCGCATGGAAGGCCGCCGACAGGTTGATGGCGATGATCTGGTCCCACTTCTCCAGGGGAAAGTCCTCGATGGGGGAGACGAACTGCACCCCGGCATTGTTGACCAGCACGTCCACGGCGCCCAGTTCGGCCTGCGCCTGGGCCACCATGGCGGCGATCTCGGTGGGCCGGGTCATGTCAGCGCCGGAATAGATCGCCCTGACGCCGAATTCCGCCTCGATCCCGGCCCGCGCCGCTTCGATGTCCTCGGCGGCCCCGAAGCCGTTGATCAGGACGTTGGCCCCCTCCGCGGCGAAGGCGCGGGCGATGGCCAGGCCGATGCCGCTGGTGGAGCCGGTGACGACGGCGGATTTCGATTGCAGGATCATGGCGGCGTCCTTGGAGCGAGCCGAATTCGATCGGCCTCAAGGCTCATATTGCGGCGCACAATGAACACAAGACAAGACTGATCGACGAGCTAGCTGTCCCTGTCGCCCAGCACCGGGATGGCCGGTTCGCTCGACAGGCTCTCGAGGATCGGAGCCTCGGCGTACTGGGCGTCGCGGGTGTCGAGGTCGCGGCGGATCTGCGCGTGGCGCTCGGCGTCGAGGCGCCATCCGATGACACAGGCGCCCCCCAGCATGACGAAGACGATGGGGCCGGCGATATAGGCCCATTCCAGGCTGCGGATCGCGCCCTCGGTGTTCACCGCCCCTTCGGTGGGGTTGTATCCAAGCCGCTGCAGCAGGGGGAAGGTGACGCCGATGGCGAAGGCGCCGGCGATCTTCGCGGCCAGGGCGTTGAGGGCGTAGATCAGGCTCAGCCGCTCCTGGCCCTGTTCCAGCCGCACCTCGTCGCCGACATCGGCCAGCATGGCGCGGATCATCAGGTCGAAGCCGGCGGCCATGAAGCCGCACCAGAACATGGCCGGAATGGCGGCGGCGACATTGCCCTTGGGCAGGATCATCACCATGCACAGGCCGATGGAATAGGCCGTGGTGGTGACCATCAGGGTGCGGTGCTTGGAGAGCCGCCGCGCCAGCAGGGCGGTGAGCGGCGCGCCGGCGATCCCCGCCAGGACATAGATCAGCAGCAGGATCGAGGCCTCGGTGGCGGTGAAGCCGCGGCTGTCGGTGAAGAAGAAGATGTAGAGGGCGCTCATCCAACCGGGACCCAGGGTCAGGGCCATCTGCGCCAGGAACAGGCGCAGCAGGTCGGGCTTCACCAGCAGGGACCAATAGTCGCGAAGCCGGAAGCGAGGATGGTCTGTCTCGGGCGCGATGATTTCCGGAGTCCGCAGCAGCATCCAGATCATCGAGACCGGGATGAGCCAGAAGATGAACCAGCCCATGTCGGGGACGATCTCGGTGGCGTCACGGCCAAGGGCCTCGGCGCCAATGGGGATCAGCAGCACCACCACCGCGCCGATGACGCCCAGGGCGGCGACCACGCCAAACAGGCGGGAACGCTCGTGATACTCCTTGGAGAGGTTCGCGCCCCAGGCCGAATGGCCCAGGCCGAGGATCGAGGTGCCCAGGTAGAAGACCAGCAGCCACCCGATCAGGTAGACAAGGCCGATGCCGTGCGGCGCCTGGAAGAGGGCGAAGACTGAGAGCATCAGGACCGGCGCGCCCAGGAGCATCCAGAACCGGTAGCGGCCGAGCCGCGTGCGGGTCCGGTCCATGATGACGCCGAGCACCGGATCCACGCCGATGTCCAACAGCCGAACCGTCATCCAGGCCCCGCCCACCACCGCCAGGCTGACCCCCAGGTTGCTGGCGAAATAGGGAGGGAGATAGACCGCCACGGCGACGGCCAGCGCGCCCAGCGGCAGGTTCGAGAGCGCAAACCCGAGGATGGTGGGCAGGCTGAGCCTGCTGGAGCCTGACGCGCCTGGGTTCACGAAACCTGCTCCCGACCGGCGCCGCTCGACCGTGGCGCTTCGGCGGCGCACAGGACGCCATTCCCCTGGGGAAGAGCAAGGGCCCCGCCCAAGAATGACGAGGAATGCATGGGCGTCAGGCGCCCACCCCTTGCGTCTCCGCCTGGTTCGGGTGGGTGACGTAGTAGTCCAGGTCCGCCAGCAGCCGGGTCCAGGCCTGGTCCATCTGCGGCGTCCAGTCGGCGCCGATCACCTGCTTCAGGGTCGCGGCCACCGTCGCGAAGAAAATCGCGAAGATATTGGGGGGCACGTCGTAGCCGGCGTGATTGATCACCTCGGTCTGGATCAGGGTGGAGGCGTAGAGCCGGTCGCCGACGAAATCCAGGATGGCCGAGAACACCTGGGCCAGCATCTCGCCGCGGACCGCCCAGTTCTTGTCGCTCCAGAACAGGGCCTCCATCTCCGGATGGTCGGCGAACAGGCGCGCATAGACCAGCGGCGTCAGGTCCTCACAACGCTCGGCAGCCAGTTCCAGGCTCTGCTCGATCAGGTTGGTGCTCATGGTGGGCTCCCAGTTAGGCGGCGATCATCGCGCGGGCTCAGCTTATCGGCAATCACTTAGGCGCCGTGGGGGGCTTGCGCCGAAGACGGCGGGCCTCTCAACTGACGCCAACCTCTCTCCAGACCGGATGTCCACCTTGCCCGCCAATCTGCTTGCGCCCCTGACCTTCCCACATGGCCCGGCCATGAAGAACCGCCTGATGCTGGCGCCGCTCACCAATCTGCAGAGCCATGTGGACGGGACCATGTCGGAGGACGAGTTCCACTGGCTGACCCTGCGGGCCCAGGGCGGGTTCGGCCTGACCATGACCTGCGCCGCCCACGTCCAGGCGGTCGGCCAGGGCTTTCCCGGCCAGATGGGCATCTGGTCGGACGCCCACATCGCGGGCCTGACCCGGTTGGCCACGGCGATCAAGGCGGCCGGCAGCATCGCGGTGGTGCAGCTGCACCACGCCGGCTACCGCTCCCCCAAGGAATTGATCGGGACCCAGCCGGTGGGCCCGTCCGACGACGAGGCCTCCGGCTCGCGGGGGCTGTCGACCGCCGAGGTCGAGCAGGTGGTGGACGACTTCATCGTCGCGGCGGTGCGGGCCAAGACCGCCGGTTTCGACGGCGTCGAGGTTCACGGCGCCCACTCCTACATCCTCTGCCAGTTCCTCAGCGCCGGCCTGAACCGGCGCACCGACCAGTACGGCGGCTCGGCGGAGAACCGGGGGCGGATGATCGTGGAGATCCTGCGGGGCGTGCGGGACCGCTGCGGCCCGGACTTCCTCCTGGGCCTGCGCCTGTCACCGGAGCGGTTCGACCTGGATCTGCGGGAGATCGCCGATTTCGCGCAGCATGTGATGTCCGAAGGCCTGATCGACTTCCTCGACATGTCGCTGTGGGACGCCTTCAAGGAGCCCGCGGACGAGGCCTACAAGGGCCGCACCCTGATGAGCTATTTCACCGAGCTGGACCGCGGCGAGGTGCGGCTGGGGGTCGCCGGCAAGATCATGAGCGCGGCCGACGCGCGCGCCATGCTCGACGCCGGCGCCGACTTCGTCCTGCTGGGCCGCGCCGCCATCCTGCACCATGACTGGCCGCACCGGGTGGAGATGGACGCCGACTTCAAGCCCGTCAGCCTGCCGGTGACCCGCGAGCACCTGCGCAAGGAGGGCCTGGGCCCGGCCTTCGTCGACTACATGGCGACCTGGAAGGGGTTTGTGACGGAGCCGGAGGTGGTCGGGGCCTAGGGCGCGACCGCCTTGCCGTCGGCCTTGTAGACGGTCCCGCCCTTCATCACGAAACCGACCTTCTCCAGGGTGGTGACGTCGGCCAGCGGGTCACCGGCCACGGCGATGATGTCGGCGTAGCGGCCGGCCTGAATGGAGCCGATGTTCTTGGCGTCTCCGATCAGGTCGGCGGCGCTGGCGGTCGCCGCTGTGATGGCGTCGGACGGCGTCATTCCGGCCTTGACCATCAGGGCGAACTCCTGGGCGTTCTCGCCGTGGGCGGACATGCCGAAGGTGTCGGTGCCAAAGGCGATCTTCACCCCGGCGGCATAGGCGTCGCGCAGGTTCTTGACCATCACCGGCACCACCATCAGGGCCTTCTCGGCGGTGGAGGGATTGAGTTGCTCCGGATGGGTCTTGGCCCGGTCATAGACCCGGGCGCCCACCAGCATGGTGGGGACGAAATAGGTCCCGTGGGCCTTCATGATCCTGTAGCTCTCGGCGTCGGCGAAGGAGCCGTGCTCGATGGAATCCACCCCAAGCGCCGAGGCCTTGTCGATGGCCAGCTTGCCGTGCGCGTGCGCGGCCACCTTCATGCCCAGGGCGTGGGCGGCGTCGATGACGGCCTTGATCTCGTCGTCGGCCATCATCTGGTGCTTGGGATCGTCGCCGATGGACATGACCCCGCCCGAGGGCATGATCTTGATCAGGTCGGCGCCCCGGCGGTGAAGCGTGCGGACCGCTCGGCGCGCCGACTCCGGGCTGTCCACCAGGTTGTCCTTCCAGTGGGGATGATCCAGGTCAGGGTCCAGGCCATTGGCCGCATCGCCATGACCGCCCGTGGGGCCGATGGCGCCGCCGGAGGTCCAGATGCGGGGCCCGGGAATTGCGCCGGAATTGACGGCCTTCTTCAGGGCCACGACCACTCCGGTCTCGCTGCCCACATCCCGCACCGAGGTGAAGCCGGCCAGCAGGGTGGCGCGCGCATAGCCGACCGACTCGATGGTCACGTCATAGGGGGTGATGGTCACCGCGTTGCGGATCGGGTCGCCTTTGTGGAAGCCGGCCGTGATGTGGTCGTGGGTGTCGATCAGGCCCGGCAGGACGGTTCCGGCCTTCAGGTCGATCACCTCCCAGTTGGGCGGGGTGACGTACCCCGCCTGCACGTCGAGGATGCGGTCGTCGCGGATTAGGATGGAGACCTCGGCGCGCGGGGTCTTGGAGACGCCATCAATCAGCCGCCCGGCATGGATGACCACATCCCTGGCCGCCGCCGGGCCTGCGCCCAGGACCAGGGCCGCAGCCGCCGCACTCGCCAGCCAACCGATATGCATGCAAACCCCCCGCCAAAACGCCTGGCGAAGCTAACGGGCCGACCGCGCCAAGGCTAGCGGAAGCGGATCAGGGCTTCCTGGGTGGCCGAGGCCACCAGAGCGCCGTCCGGGCCATAGATCGATCCGCGGTTGAAGCCTCGTCCGCCCGAGGCCGAGGGGCTGTCCTGCACATAGAGGTGCCACTGGGAGAAGTCGCTGGCCTTGTGGAACCACAGGGCGTGGTCGAGGCTGGCCACCTGCAGGCGGCCGGAATCCCAGTCCACAGCATGGGGCCGCAGCGAGGCGTCCAGCAGGGTCATGTCCGAGGCGTAGGCCAGGGCGCACTGGTTGAGCGCCACGTCGTCGCCGACGGAGACGCGGGCGCGGAACCAGCACATGTCGTTGGGCTCGCGCACCTCGGCCACCCCCTGCGGGGCCGGATCGACCGGGCGAACCTCGACGGGCCAGATGCGGCGGCTGGCGGGATCGAGCCCAGCCTTGGCGCGCAGCTCTTCCTCATTCAGCAGGGTGTCGGGGGCCGGGGCGGTGGGCATGTCGAACTGGTGCTCGAAGCCCTCCTCCGGGGTCTGGAAAGAGGCGGCCAGGTTGAAGATCTGCTTGCCGTTCTGCAGGGCCACGACCCGGCGCACCGCGAAGGAGCCGCCGTCGCGCACCCGCTCCACCTGGAACAGGATCGGGGTCTTGGGATCGCCCGGCCGCATGAAATAGCCGTGCATGGAGTGGCAGAGCCGACCGTCGTCGATGGTGCGATAGGCCGCCGCCATGGCCTGGGCCACCACCTGGCCGCCATAGATGCGGCTGCCGGCTCCGGGCGGGGTCTGGCCGCGATACATGTCCAGCTCGATGGGCTCGAGCTCCAGGATGCTGACCAGTTCGGAAACCTCGGCCATCAGAAGGCCACCGGAGCCAGGTCCTTCAGGGGACGGGCGGCCTTGTCCTTGTCCGACACCACCGAGCCGGCGAAGGCGGGCCAGTCGATGGCCAGGTCCGGGTCGTTCCAGAGGACCGCGCCCTCGGTCTGCGGCGCATAGAGGCCGTCGACCTTGTAGGCCAGCTCGGTGTCGGCCTCGAGGGTGCAGTAGCCGTGGGCGAAGCCGCGCGGCACCAGCAGCTGCTCACCGCCGGCGGCCGTGAGGGTGGCCGAGACCCATTGGCCGTAGGTGGCCGAACCCGCGCGGATGTCCACGGCGACGTCGAGGATCGACCCGCGCAGGACCCGCAGCAGCTTGGCCTGGGGGTGCGGGGCGGTCTGGAAGTGCAGGCCGCGCACTGTTCCGGCCTCGCCGCTGAAGGCGTGGTTGTCCTGCACGAAGTCGATATCCAGCCCGGCGTCGGCGAAGGCGCGCCGGCTCCAGGTCTCCATGAACCAGCCCCGCGCATCGCCATGGCGCTTGGGCGTGATAAGCAGGACGTCGGGCAGGGCGAGGGGCGTAATCGTCGTCATGGCGCCTCAGTTGGACGGAGTGACGCTTGCGATGGCGCGGGTTGGCGGGAAAGACAAGTCCTTGACGCCCGCCGTCAGCGTCGTGGTGGTCGCCTATCAGAGCGGCCGGCACCTGGAAACCTGTCTCGCGGCCCTGGCGGCCCAGGGCTTCGACGACCACGAGATCATCCTGCTGGACAACGCGTCGGACGACGGCGCGCCACAGGCCGCGGCGGGCGCCCATCCCAAGGTGCGGTTCGTGGAGGCGGGCTCGAACCTGGGCTTCGCGGCGGGGGTAAACCGAGCCGCCCAGCTCGCCACGGGCCGGTGGATGGCCCTGATCAATCCCGACGCCTTCGCCGATCCCGACTGGCTGGAGACCCTGATGGCGGCGACGGAGAGCTGGCCGGGCGTCAAATGCTTCTCCTCGCGCCAGCTGATGGCCGACGACCCGAGCCGGCTGGACGGGTTGGGGGACGTGATGTCCGGCGCCGGGTTTCCGTTCCGGGGCGGCTATACCGGCCGCGATCCGGGTCCGGTGGAGCCGGGCGAGGTGTTTTCGGCCTGCGGCGGCGCCATGCTGGTGGACCGGGCCTTCTTCCTCGCGCTGGGGGGCTTCGACGAGCGGCTGTTCTGCTACTGCGAGGACGTGGATTTCGGCTATCGCATGCGGCTGATCGGCGAGCCGACCATTGTCGTTCCCACCGCCGTGGTGCGCCATGTCGGCTCCACCGCCTCAGGCGGGCCAAGGTCGGAATTCGCGGTGTTCCATGGCACCCGCAACCGGTTCTGGGTGTTTGTGAAGAACACCCCGCCCCTGCTGCTGGCCCTGACCCTGCCCCTGCACATCTTCACCACCGCCCTGCTGTTCCTGCGCCACGCCGACCGCCACGAATTCAAGGCGCCCTGGCGCGGCTTGATGGCGGGGCTGAAGGGGCTGGATATCGCGCTGGCCGCGCGGCGCGAGACCCAGGCGACGCGCACCGCAGGCTCCTGGGCCATCGCGCGCGCCATGACCTGGAACCCGCTGGACCTGTTCCTGCGCCGGGTGGTGATCAAGCGGTAGGGGTCATTCCCCCGCCGCCGCCCATTCCACCAGCCGTTCCATGAAGGCGCCGCCGCGGTCCATCTGGACGGCCTCGACATATTCGTTGGGCTGGTGGGCCTGGTCGATGGAGCCGGGGCCGCAGATGACGGTGGAGAAGCCGGCCTGCTGGAACTGGCCGGCCTCGGTGGCGAAGGCCACCACTCGGGGCGGGCCGTTGTCGCCGGTCAGACGGCGCGCGAAGACCTCGGCGACGCCATCCGGCTCGGGCGCCAGGGGCGGGGTGGCCGATCTCCGCTCGACCCTCACCCCGGCCTCGGGGAAGCAGGCCTTCAGGGCCGCGTCGAGCGCCGCGCATTGGGCGAAGAACGGCGCCAGCAGAGCGTCCGGATCGAGGCCGGCGGCGTAGCGCAGATCGAACTGGAAACTGCACTCCCGGGCCAGGATGTTGCCCGCCGTGCCGCCCTGGACCAGGCCGATGGTCAGGGTCGCGTGCTTGGGCGTGAACAGGGAGGTGGGATCGGCCTCGCGCTCCAGCTTCTCCGCCAGGTCGCGCACCGCCGCCATCAGGGGCACGGCCTCCATGATCGCCGAGACGCCGAGCTGGGTCTGGCTGGAATGGGCCTCGTGGCCGTTGACCGTCACCAGGTGGTTGATGATCCCCTTGTGGCCGCGGACGGCCTCCATGTTGGTGGGTTCCCCCACCACCACCAGGGCGGGGGCCGGCAGCTCCGCCCCGATCAGGCGGATCAGATCGGGCGCCCCCAGGCAGCCGATCTCCTCGTCATAGGAGAAGGCTAGGTGCACCGGCTTCTTCGGACCCGCCGCCACCAGGTCGGGCACGGCGGCCAGCGCCAGGGCCAGGAACCCCTTCATGTCGCAGGTCCCGCGCCCATAGATGCGGCCGTCGTTCTTTGGCGTCAGCTTGAAGGGGTCGGTTATCCAGGCCTGGCCGTCCACCGGCACCACGTCGGTATGGCCCGACAGCACCACGCCGCCCTCAATCATCGGCCCCACCGTGGCCAGCAGGTTGGACTTGGTCCCCTCAGGGTTGGGCGCGCGCCGGTGCGGGACGCCGTGACCGTCCAGATAGGCCTCCACCCATTCGATGAGGGCGAGGTTGGAGAGCCGTGACGTGGTGTCGAAGGCCACCAGGGTCGAAAGGATATCGAGGGCGCGGGCGGTGAGGGTCATGGGTCACCCTAGCCTTGGGCGGCGGCCGGCTCCACCCGCCAGCCCGCGCAACTGAGCGTGAGGGCGCTTGACGTCGGGGCGGTGATCAAGCCTTAGGCACGGCCATGATCCTGACCCTCGCCTGCCCCGACCGTCCCGGCATCGTCGCCCGCGTCTCAGCCTTCCTGTTCGAGCGCGGCGGCAACATCCTTGACGCCCAGCAGTTCGACGACGAGGAGACCGGCCGTTTCTTCATGCGCGTGGTGTTCGCCGGCGACGAGAGCGCCGAGACCTTGCGCGCGGCCTTCGCCCCCCACGCCGAGGAATTCGGCATGGACTGGACCCTGCGCGATTCGAAGGTGAAGAAGCGGGTGATGATCCTGGCCTCGCAGCAGGACCACTGCCTGGCCGACCTGCTCTATCGCTGGCGGCGCGGCGAACTGCCCATGACGCTCTCCGCCGTGGTCTCCAACCACGCCGCCGACACCTATGCCCACCTGGATCTGTCGGGCGTGCCCTTCCACCACCTGGCCGTCGCCCGTGACACCAAGATGGAGCAGGAGGCCGCGCTCTGGAAACTGATCCAGGAGACCGAGACCGAGCTCGTGGTGCTCGCCCGCTACATGCAGGTGCTGTCCGACGGCCTGGCCGCCAAGCTGGAGGGCCGCTGCATCAACATCCACCACTCCTTCCTGCCAGGCTTCAAGGGCGCGCGGCCCTATCACCAGGCCCACCAGCGGGGGGTCAAGGTGATCGGCGCGACGGCCCACTACGTCACCGCCGACCTCGACGAGGGGCCGATCATCGAACAGGACGTGGAGCGCATCAGCCACCGCGACACGCCGCGGGATTTGATCCGCAAGGGCCGCGACATCGAGCGCCGGGTCCTGGCCCGCGCCGTGCGGTGGCGACTGGAGGACCGGGTGCTGCTCAATGGGAGCAAGACAGTGGTGTTTACCGACTGAGGCGAGGCCGTAAGAGGTTTCGTCCACGAACCACACGAACGTCACGAACGGTCAGCGGCTCACCCCAACTGTCATCCAGGCCGCAGCGAAGCGGAGAGGCGGAACCCATATGCGCGGGGTTCGCC
Organism: Phenylobacterium ferrooxidans; assembly: GCF_042714595.1. NCBI lineage: Bacteria > Pseudomonadati > Pseudomonadota > Alphaproteobacteria > Caulobacterales > Caulobacteraceae > Phenylobacterium > Phenylobacterium ferrooxidans. The sequence goes on from NZ_JAOTJD010000024.1 coordinate 37,996, forward strand.
GGAGAGATCGGCGCTTCTAGATCCCGGTCTTCCGTTGCGCGAAAACCGGGATGACACACTCGGGGAAGCGTCGCCGCCCTCTTGTTCGTGTGGTTCGTGTGGTTCGTGGACGATCTTCTTTCTACGCCCTCCGCAGCATCTTCATCGACTCCAGGTCGGCGGCCTGGGCGCAGTGGCGGCGGGCCATGGTCAGGAACATCTCGTCGCCGCGGTCGGTCTGCTTGGTGCTGACCGAAGCGAAGATGGCGGTGAACACGCCTTGCAGCAGGTAGTGGCGGTAGCCGGTCCAGGCCTCGTTCCAGTCATAGCTGACGCCGTACTTCCGCAGGGCCTCCAGCCATTGTTTCAAGAGGTCCTGCTCATGCTTCTGGCGGATCTCGGTCGGCAGGCCCGCGCCGATGAAATAGGCCACGTCCAGCACGCCAGGGCCTAGCGCCGTCGTCTGCCAGTCGAGCACGGCCATGGGCCAGCGGCCGCCCTGGGGTTCGAACAGCATGTTGTCGAGGCGGAAATCCTGGTGCTGCAGGGTCGGCGGGGCGGCGGGCCCGGAATAGAAGGCCCCGATATGGTCGGCGAAGTCCTGGCAGATCGTCATGTACTCCGGCTCCAGCCGGCCCTCGTAGCGGGCCCGGAAGGCCGCGATGACGCCGTCGAACATCCCCGCGATCGCGCCCGGATCGATCATCGGGCGATTGAGGAATTCCACCTGCGTCAGGGTCGGATCGGCCCAGCGCGGACCGTGCAGGGCCGCGGCCTCACGCATGGCCACCTCCGCGTCGGCCAGGGAGCAGCCGGTGAGCTGATCGCCGCCTCGGGCCGGGCCCATATCCTCCAGCAGGAGGACGAAGTCGCTGGTCGCAGGGTCGATCGCCGCCACGAAGGGCTTCGGCGTGCGGATATCCACCGTATGGGCGATCTGCTGGTAGAAGCGCACCTCGTTCAGATAGAGGCCGATGGCCCCGCCGGTGGCGCGGCTGATCGGGTCGGCGGACGGAAACTTGCCCACCACGCTGGCGGGCGCACCCTCCACGGGTCGGGCGTAGTCGAGGTTGAAGCGGAGGCTCTCCCCCAGCATGCCGTCGCCCACCTTCTGTGTGGTGAAGCCCTCGACGCGGACGGGGATCCCGGCGCCGTTCAGGGCGGCGGTCAGCCAGGCGGCGTCCACGCCGTTGGGGTCGGTGACGATGGGCAGGTCGCTCACGCCGCCTCTCCCAGGACGCGAGCGCGGTGCTCGGGGGTGAAGATCTCGGGCGGCAAGACCTCGGGGCCGGCCATCACCGCGAAGGTGTGGGCCCGCAGCGACGGGTCGAGGCTGGCGCGCTCATGGAGGCTGTCCCGCCGGGCCCGCGCCGCCGCGCCGAACTCGGCCTCCAGCGCCGAGACGAGGCCGGCGGTAAACCTCAGGCGGCGCAGGCGCTCGGCGCGCTCCTCGGCGTAGGGCGAGAAATCCGCCCGGGCCCAGTCGGCTTCCGCCTTCAGGATGTCGGTGACAATCCGCACGTCGCGATAGGTGATGGAGAGGCCAAGGCCGATGATCGGGTCGTTCCAGCCGCCGGCGTCCCCCACCAGCACCGCGCCCGGGGCGAAGGGCTGGTCGGTCCAGGCGTCGTTGTTGAAATAGGACAGCAGGGGGCCGATGGGCCTGGCGCCCGCCAGGTGAACATTGTCGGGCGAGCACTCCATGCGGAAGGCCTCGAGGAAGACCGCGGGACCGTCCGCGCCCGCGAACCGGCGGCGCTGATCCAGGGCGTAGCTGCCGTAGAGCCGCACGCGGCCGGAGCCCTGCGGGAAGGCCAGGAAGGAGAAGTCCCCCTCCACCCCGATGGCCTGCACCTTGGCGTCCCAGTCGGGCGCGCCGTCCACCAGCAGGCCGGCGAACATGTGGTGGGGGGCGTCCTGATGCAGGGGGATGCCCAGGCTCTCGCGGACCATGGAGGTCCGCCCATCGGCGCCCACCAGGAGGCGCGCCGTCGCCGTGGTGTCCTGGCCGTCATGGCGGAAGGTGACAGTGGGGCTCGCGCCCGCCGCCACCGAGATCACCTGAACGCCGCGCCGGGCGTCGACGCCTCGGCGGACAGCCTCGTCGAACAGGGTCTGGCAGTGTTGCGGGTGACCGAGACAGAGCGGGCCGGGAACCCCCGGCGCGAAGACCCCGAGCGGCGCAGGGGTCGACCGCGCCGCCTCCGGATCGCGGTTCTCGTCATAGGAGATGTGGGTCTCGATGTGGTGCCCGCCGGCGCTCACCAGCAGGTCGTAGAGCCCCAGGCGCTTGACCTCGGTCACCCCCCACGGCGCGATCCACTCGCCGCGCACCTTGTCCTCATAGACCTCGGCAGCCTCCAGCAGCAGGACCTTGGCGCCGGCCTGCGCCATCACCGCCGACAGAGCCGAGCCGCCGATACCCCCGCCGACAACGATCAGGTCGTAGCCCATCTGCCTGTTCCGTCCCTTGGCGCGCGCTCTGACGGCGCGGCTCGGGGACGATCTCGCAGGGTTCCTTAGGGTATGACAAGAGCATGGCGCGCGGCGAGAACGGCGAGCATCGCCAATCCGAAAACCTGGCCCACCAGGATCAGGTTCAGCTGCCGGGCGAAGGGCTGTTTGCGGGTCTTGTGGCGCAGCAGGCGTTGGGCGCTCACAGCCCCCAGACCGCCGCCGATGGCCGCCAGCCCCAGCAGGGTGGCTTCGGGGGTCCGGCGCAGCCCGCCGGCGGCGGCGCGCTTGTCGGCGGCGAACGCCGCGAAGGTCATCAGGTTGATGACCGCCAGGTAGAGGAGAATAAGGTTGACCACCGCGCCACTCTGCCCTGACAGCCTTAGCGGTCCGTTCACCGGGGCCTAAGCATTGCCCGCCATGCTGAGCAGGAACCTGGGGCGGAGGACGCCATGTCGATCACTGTTGGCGAGACCCTGGCGGCGGAGAGCGCCGCCGCGCCGCGCCGCCACCTATGGGGGCCGACCGCCGACTTCCTGCTGCTGGGGGGCGGCTCGCTGCTGGCCTTTCCGGTCCTGCTGCTGCTGCCCGCCGATCGGGTCGCCGCGCCGCTGGCGGCGGCGATGTGGATGGCGATCAACATCCTCAACCACCCGCACTTCGCCCATTCCTACCAGATCTTCTACCGAGGCTTCGGAGCCAAGGCGCTGACGGGCGCCCATGCGCCCGCCCTGCGCTGGCGCTATGTCTTCGCCGGGATCGTCGTGCCGCTAGTGCTGGCCGCCTATCTCGGCGCGGCCCTGATGAGCGCGGACTCGCGCCTGCTGGGCTTTGGCGGCAACCTGATGGCCTTCTTCGTGGGCTGGCACTACGTCAAGCAGGGCTACGGCATGCTGATGGTGGATGCGGCGCTCAAGCGGAGCTTCTTCACCGCCCTGCAGAAGAAGGTGTTCCTGGTGAACGCCTATGTGGTCTGGGTCTTCTCGTGGCTGAACGCCAACCACCAGGTGAAGACCACCCATCTCTGGGGCCTGGACTACTACGCCCTGCCCGTGCCCGCGCCCTTGCTGATGATCGCCGGTCTGGCGGCGGCGCTGACGACCGCCGCGACCCTGCTGGTGATGGGTCGCGCCTGGCGGAGCCTGCCCTGGAACGGGGCCGTGGCGTATGGCGTCAGCCTCTATATCTGGCTGGTCTTCATGCGGATCAATCCGCTGTGGCTGCTGGTGATCCCGGCCTTCCACTCCCTGCAGTACCTGGCGGTCGTCTGGCGCTATCAGGGCAACGTGGAGCGCGCCAAGGCCGGCGACTGGCGGCGCGGGTTCGCGGTCTTCGTGGCCTCAGGCGTGGCTCTGGGCTTTGTCGGCTTCTGGGCCCTGCCCAACCTGTTGGACGCGGTGATCCCCTATGACCACGCGGTGTTCGGAACCACGGCCTGCCTGTTCGCGGTGTGGATCTTCATCAACATCCACCACTTCTTCCTGGACAACGTCATGTGGCGCCGGGAGAACCCCGACACCCGCGCGCACCTGTTCAGCTAGTCGCTTTGGCGCTCAGCCCTGGCCGACCGAGCCGGGGCCCGGCAGGACGCCGATCAGTTCGATCTTGAAGATCAGCACGCTGTTGCCGGGGATCTCACCGCCGCCCGCGCCCTCTTCGCCATAGCCGAGTTCCGGCGGCACGTAGAGCATCCAGACATCGCCGGGCCGCATCAGTTGCAGGGCCTCGATCCAGGCCGGGATCAGGGCGTCGATGGGCATGGCCGCCGGGGCGCCGCGCTCGTAGGAGCTATCGAAGACCTTGCCGTCCAGCAGCTTGCCTTCGTAGTGAACCTTCACCTCGTCGCCCTTCTGGGGCTTGGCGCCCGTGGCCGGGCCCGACTGGACGATTTTGTACTGCAGGCCCGAGGGCAGGGTGACCACGCCCGCCGCCTTGCCGTTCTTGGCCAGGAAGGTGTTGGCCGCGGTGAGGTTGTCGGCGGCGACCTGCTTGTTGGGGCCGCAGGCGGCCAGGACCACCAGGGCCAGGGCGAGAACGAAACGCTTCATCACTAGCTTCCTCATTAGACGCGTGACGGGCACCGGAACCGGCGCCCACTTCCGGCTGTCACGCTCTTAAACAGCGCGGGGCGGGTAGCCGCTCTCGCGCAGGGCGTCCATGATTTCCTGGGTGTGCTGGGCGTCGCGGGTCTCGATCATGATGTCGAACTCCGCGCCCTTGGCGGGCACGTCCAGGGCCAGGCGGTTGTGGGCCACCTCGACGATGTTGGCGCCCATGTTACCGATCAGGGCCGAGACGGTGCCCAGCAGGCCCGGTCGGTCGTCGCCGACGATGCGCAGGGACACCAGCCGCTGCTCGCGCACCAGCTCACGGGTCAGCACCGAGGCCAGCAGGCGGGTGTCGATGTTGCCGCCGGTGATGATCAGCCCGACCTTCTTGCCGCGGAACTTCTCCGGATAGGCCAGCAGGGCGGCGAGCGAGGCCGCCCCGGCGCCTTCCACCACCGTCTTCTCCACATTGCAGTAGAGCGCGATGGCCCGCTCGAAATAGGGCTCCTCGATCAGCAGCACGTCGTCGATCAGCGGCCGGGCGATGGAATAGCTCTCGTCGCCGACGCTCTTGACCGCGATGCCCTCGGCGATGGTGGCACCGCCGGTGGCCGCGCCAACGCCGCGCATCTTGGCGGTGAAGGAGGGGTACATGGCCGGCTCGACGCCATAGATCTCGACCTTGGCGTTCAGCGACTTGGCCACGGTGGCGCAGCCGGCGATCAGCCCGCCGCCGCCGATGGGGATCGGCAGGACCTCCAGGTCCGGCACGTCCTCGAACATCTCCAGGGCCACGGTGCCCTGGCCGGCCATCACCTTCACGTCGTTGAAGGGGTGGACGAAGACCAGCTCGCGCTCGTCGCATAGCGTCTTGGCCAGCACAGCTGAGTCGTCATAGGTGTCGCCCTCGACCACCACCTCGGCCCCGAAGGCTCGGGTCTGCTGCACCTTCACGAAGGGGGTGCTGCGGGGCATGACGATGGTCACGGGGATGCCCAGGCGGGCGGCGTGATAGGCCAGGCCCTGGCTGTGGTTGCCTGCGGACGCCGCGATCACGCCCCGCTTGGCCTCGTTGTCGCTGAGCTGCAGCAGGGTGTTCAGCGCCCCGCGCTCCTTGTAGGCCGCGGTGAACTGCAGGTTCTCGAACTTCACCCAGACCTCGGCCCCGGTAATCTCCGACAGCGTCTTCGAGTGTCGGCAGGGGGTGCGCTCGATGCGCCCCTTCAGCCGCTCGGCAGCCGCGCGGATATCGTCGATGGACAGGGTCATGATCAGGCCAGGGGTGAAAAGGACGCCACCTCTAACGGCGTGGGCGTCCTACGGCAATGTCAGCTTGGTCGCGCTTTCCGGGCGGCGAACCGGTTCCCACTTCGCCTGAAAGCGCTCAGCGCAAACCGCGCAGGACATCCACGCGGCGCATGGCCTTGCCCGGCAGCTCGGACATCTTGCCCAGCGGCAGGGCCTCGGCGGCGCGGCGGACGCCGTAGACGGCGTGACGGACCAGGGCCGCCGGCGCGACCCCGCCGACGAAGCCGTGGGTCACCCCGACCCCGGTATTGGCCAGCTCGCGCTTGAAACGGTAGTCGCCGGGACCGAGGTCGAGGCGGGAATAGGGGGTGGCGTCCATCCAGCGCAGGATGTCCTGGAACAGCAGGATCCCTGGCGAGTAACGCTCGAACTCCGGCTCGTGAGCGATGAGCCAGCCATGCACGGTCTGCTTGCCGTGCAGGTGCAGGTGGACGGCGGCCAGGCGGTCGCCGAAGTGCAGGGTGAAGAGGCCCGCCCCGAAGTCCGGATCGCGGCGTTCGAACAGGTCCTGCATCAGGCGCAGGGTCCAGCCGGCGTCGAAGATGTCGGTCTGACCGGTGGCGTCGAGCTGGGCGCGCTTCCAGGCCACCAGCTGGTCGAAGTCGGCCTGGCTGCGGGAAAAGGCGGTGAAGGTGGCGGGACCGATCTCGCGCTCGACCTTGCGGCGCTTCTTGTCGCAATCCTTCAGGACCGAGGTTCCAGCCTCGCGGCGGGCGGCTTCATAGGCGTCGTAACCCATCGCGACATCGACGATGTGGGAAAGCTGGCGACCCCGCGCATAGGGGGCGAACGCGGCCTGGTCCTCGATCATGTGGCAGAAGTCGTAGCGCTGGACGCCCAGGGCCTGGATCATCCTGCGCGCGTCGATCGACACCCCCGGTTCGGCCACCAGACCCTGATAGTCGCACATCGGCGCCCCCACCGGCATGGCGGTCAGATGACCGACCCGGACCGGAAGGAAGGCCACATCACGGCCCTCCACGATGGCGACGGCGACACGGATCTGGCGGGAGGTCTGGCGCTGGACGCGCTCCAGCGTGCGGGCCCAGTCGGGGGACAGGAAGGGGCTGTCGAGGGTGATGTCGCCGGCCTGCAGCTCCGCCCAGCGGGCCATGCGCTGGGCCGTCATGTCCTGCGGACGAAGAACTTCGATCTGCAAGGCGGCCAATCCCCGGCGGCGAAAACGCGATAGCAGCCGCCGACCTTAACCACGAAGTCTTTCCGCGAAGTTGCCGGAATCGCCGGGATGCAACTTCTGCGGGGCTCGCGGCGCAACCTCAGATTATAGCAGCGCGCCGCGCCCCTGGGCCGTCAGCGCCTCCACCGCGGCCTTGACCGAGGCGGTGGACTCGCGACGGGTCACCAGGACGACGCCGTTCTCCACCACCACCACCAGGTCCTCGACGCCGGCCAGCACCACCGTGTGGCCGTCGGTGCGGGCGATATTGCCCTTTGACCCCACGGCGATGGCGTCGCCGTCCAGGGCGTTGCCCTCGGCGTCGTGCACCGAGCCTTCCCACAGCGCGTTCCAGTTGCCCACGTCGCTCCAGCCGATGTCAGCCCCCACCACGCTGGCGCGGTCGGTCTTCTCCATGATGGCGGTGTCGATAGCTTCCGAGGGGGCGGTGAGGAACGCAGGCCCAAGCGCGATAAGGTTGCCAGATCGCTGCGCGTCCTTCACCCCGGCCTCGGCGGCGGCGCAGATGGCCGGCGCCAGGCGGCGGCACTCCTCCAGGAAGGCCTGGGCGCTGAACATGAACATGCCGGCGTTCCAGCCATAGTCCGGATCGGCCACGAACCGCTTGGCGGTGGCGAGGTCCGGTTTCTCGACGAACTGGGCGACCTTGCGCACCAGACCCTCGCCGGCGCCGGCGCGGATATAGCCGTAGATGGTCTCAGGCCCGGTCGGCTTGAGGCTGAAGATCACCACCTCGCCGCTCTGCGCCGCGGCCCGTCCCGCCTCGATGGCCGCATGCATGGCCGGCACGTCGGACACCAGGTTGTCGGCGTGGAGCAGGATGAAGACCCCGTCCGGATCGATCTCGGCGGCCACGGCGGCGGCGGCCACCGAGGCCGCGGCGGTGTTGCGGGGCGCGGGCTCGGCGATCAGGGCCTGGGCTGTGATCCCCACCTCGGCCAGCTGGGCCCGCGTCATGTCGGCATGGGCCGCGGCGCAGACCACGATGGGCGGATTGAACATCGGCCCCGTCACCCGCAGGGCGGTGGCCTGGATCAGGGTCTCGTCGCCGCCCAGGCGGTGGAACTGCTTGGGCTTGGCCTGGCGCGACAGGGGCCACAGGCGCGTCCCCGCGCCGCCAGACATCAGGATGGGCGTGATCTTCGAGGTCATGATCGCCGATCAGGCCGCTTCGACGGGCGGGTCGAACTCGGAGACCAGGTGACCTGGCGCGATCTCCTTCAGCTCCGGCACATAGACCTGGCCCAGGGGATCGGCCGACAGGCGCGAGGGCAGGAAGCGCAGGGCGCTGCGCGGGTCCATGGGGCTGGGGGGCTCGCCCACGAGCTTCAGCCGCTTGCGGGAGCGTTCCCGGACCGGATCGGGGATCGGCGCCGCCGACAGCAGGGCCTTGGTGTAGGGATGGTGCGGATTGGCGTAGAGCTGCTCACGGTCGGCCTGCTCCATCACCCGGCCCAGATAGAGCACCATCACCCGGTGGCTGATCTCGCGCACCACCGCCAGGTCGTGGCTGATGAAGATCATCGCCAGGCCCATCTCCTTCTGCAGCTGGATCAGCAGGTCGATGATCTGGGCGCGGATGGAGACGTCCAGGGCCGACACCGCCTCGTCGCAGATCACCAGCTTGGGCTTCAGGATCATGGCCCGCGCAATGCCGACCCGCTGGTTCTGGCCGCCGGACAGTTCGTGCGGATAGCGGTTGATCAGGGCCGGCAGCAGACCGACCTTGGCCATCATGGCCGCCACCTCGGCGTCGCGCTCGGCGCGCTTCAGCTGCGGCTTGAACACCTGCAGGGGCTCGGCGATGGAGTCGCCGATGGTCACTCGGGGGTCGAGGCTGGCCAGGGGATCCTGGAAGACGATCTGCAGGTCGCGCCGCGCGGCCCGCATGGTTTCCTTGTCCGCGCCGGTGATGTCGCGGCCCAGCAGGGTGACCGCCCCGCCGGTGGCCGGGATCAGGTTGATCACGGCGCGCGCCAGGGTGGACTTGCCACATCCGCTTTCCCCCACCACCCCCAGGGTCTCGCCCTGGCGAACCTGGAAGGAGACGCCGTCCACGGCGCGCAGGTTGCGCTTGGCGCCGAACAGCCCCTCGTGGATCGGAAACCAGACCTTGATGTCGCGGCCTTCCACCACCACCGGCGCGTCGGCGGCGACAGGGCTCAGGGTCGGGCGGCCGCCACGGTCGGAGCGGTCCAGGCGCGGGATCGCGTCCAGCAGGGCGCGGGTATAGGGGTCCTTCGGCGCGGCGAAGATCGCCTGCGCCTCGCCCTCCTCGACATAGGCGCCGTCCTTCATCACGCAGACCCGGTCGGCGAGGCGGGCGATGACCCCCATGTCGTGGGTGATGAGCACCATGGCCGTGCCGGTCTCGCGCTTCAGCTCGTCCATCAGGTCGAGGATCTCGGCCTGGACGGTGACGTCGAGGGCGGTGGTGGGCTCGTCGGCGATCAGCAGGGCGGGCGACCCTGCCATGGCCGCGGCGATCATCACCCGCTGGCGCATGCCGCCGGAAAGCTCGTGCGGGTACTGGCGCAGGCGGCGCTCGGCGTCGGGAATGCGGACCCGCTCCAGCCAGTCCTTGGCGTGCCTGGTGGCCGCCTCGCCGGACATGCCCAGGTGCAGCCGCAGGGGCTCGGCGATCTGCTCGCCGATGCGGACGTGGGGGGTGAGCGCGGTGAGCGGATCCTGGAAGATCATTGTCATCTTCGAGCCGCGGATCTTGTTGAGCGCCGCAGGCTTGAGGTTCAGCAGTTCGGTCCCGAGGAACTTGGCCGAGCCGGTGGCCTTGCCGTTGCGGGCCAGCAGGCCCATCAGCGCCATGAAGGTCTGGCTCTTGCCCGAGCCGCTCTCGCCGACCACCCCGAGCGTCTCGCCGCGGGCCACGTCCAGGGACACCCCCCGCACGGCCGCGACCACCCCGTCATGGGTGGCGAAATCGACCCGGAGGTCCTTGATGGAGAGAACAGGCGATGCGTCGGCCAAGGCGACCTCGAAAACAGGAAGGGACCGCCGACCATAGACGGGGCGGTGTGTCGGCGAAATGACGCGTTACGAAAGCTTAAGTCCAGACCCCCGCGACGCCGCGCGGGCTTGGCGTTACAGTGGCAGGGTGAGCGCGCCCGACCAGACCCCCCGCCCCGCCCTGTTCCTCGATCGCGACGGGGTGCTCAACGAAGACCCCGGCTATGTCTATCGCTGGGAGGACTTCGTCTGGATTCCAGGCGCCCGGGAGGCCATCGCCGCTTTCAACGCCGCGGGCTGGTGGGTGTTCGTAGTGACCAACCAGTCGGGGGTGGGCCGGGGCTACTACACCGAGGCCGACGTCCAGAAGCTGCACGTCCAGATGAGCGCCGACCTCGCCAAGGCCGGCGCCCGCGTCGACGCCTTCTACTACTGCCCGCACCACCCCGAGGCGGCGCATGAGATGTACCGCCATCCCGATCCGCCTGGCCGCAAGCCCAATCCCGGCATGCTTCTGCAGGCGATTGAGGAGTGGCCCGTCGACCTGGCCCGCTCCCTGATGGTGGGCGACAAGGACGGCGACGTGGAGGCCGGGCGCCGCGCCGGCGTCCGCGGCCTGAAATTCACCGGCGGCGACCTGAAGACCTTCCTGGAAGGGGAGCTGACATGAGCGCCATGATCGAGGTTGCGGGAGTGGTCTACGACTACCCGTCGGCTCGCGCCCTGCACGGGGTGTCCTTCCAGGTCCAGGCCGGCGCGGTGCTGGCCCTGGTGGGTCCCAACGGCGCGGGCAAGTCGACCCTGATGCGCTGCATCGCGGCCCTGGACGTCCCCACCGAGGGGACCATCCGGGTCGCGGGCCTCGACGTCGAAGCCGACCCGCGCGGGGTGCACGCCGCCATCGGCTATCTGCCCGACTTCTTCGGCCTCTATGACGAGCTGTCGGTGCGCAAGGCTCTGACCTATGCCGCTCGGTCTCGCGGCGTTCCGGTCGCCGAGACGGCCGCCGCCGTGGAAATGGCGGCGGCCCGGGTGCAGCTCACCGACCGCCTGGAGGCACGCGCCGGCGAACTGTCACGCGGCCTGAAGCAGCGGCTGGCCATCGCCCAGACCATTGTTCACCAGCCCCGCGTCCTGCTGCTTGATGAACCCGCCGCCGGGCTCGACCCCGAGGCCCGCCGCAGCCTGTCGGACCTGATCCTGTCGCTGGCCAAGGACGGCATGACCATCGTGGTCTCCTCCCACATCCTGGCCGAGCTCGAAGACTACTCCACCCAGATGCTGATGATCCGCGACGGCGCCGTGGCCGGCGGCGGGGTGGTGGCGGCCGGGTCCGGACACCATGACGGCGCGCGGGTGGAGGTCACCTTCGCCCAGCCGCCGCCAGACCTGGCCGAACGGCTGGAGGCGCTCGACGTCACCGTCGAGAAGGTCACCGGCGACACCGCCATTCTGGCCTTGCCGGAGGGCGAGGACGACTCCGCCCTGTTGGGCAAGCTGATCGGGGCGGGACTGAAGGTCCGGTCCTTCCAGGCGGCGCGAAAGACCCTCGAAGACGCCTATCTGGCGGAGGTGGCCCGATGAACCCGGAATTCCAGCGCAATCTCTGGCTCGAGGCCTCGCCCCGGCGCATCGCCTGGGCCGCTGTCGTCCTGATCCTGATCTATGGCGCCACCGCCCTGGTGGCGCGTGAGTCCGCCGGTGGGCCGCTGCCGGCCATGGCGGGCGTCGGCGCCCTTGTCTTCATCATCTGCGGCGTCCTGTGGGGCTCGCGCGCCGCCGGCGGCGCGGTGCTGGGCGAGATCGCCGACCGCACCTGGGACTTCCAGCGGCTCTCGGCCCTCACCCCCTGGTCCATGACCTGGGGCAAGATGCTGGGCGCCTCCAGCCTGGCCTGGATGTGCGCCCTTACCGGCGTCGTCCTGATGGCCGGCCTGATGCTGGTCCAGGGCCAGCCCGGCGCCCTGTGGATGCTGGGCTTCCTGATCGCGCTCGCCCTCTTTCTCCAGGCGGTCAGCCTGGCCGTCGCCCTGATCGGGGTGCGCAAGGCCCGCGCCGAGGGCCGGGTGGTTCGGGCTGGCGGCGTGCTGGGCGGCCTGATCCTGGGCGTCTTCCTGCTGATGGTGGTGGCGGGATCGGCCGGGTTCCAGCGCGGCGCGGGGCTCTCGGGCCTCTCGTCCTTCCTCTATGCGCGCGGCGACATCGGCTGGTGGGGCCAGATCTTCCCGGCGACCGGCTTCCGCACCATCGCCACCCTGGCCTTGGCGGGCTGGGCGCTGGCCGGCGCCTGGCGGCTGATGCGGCTGGAGCTGCAGATGAAGAACCTGCCGGTGATCTGGCCGGCTTTCCTGATCTTCCTGGCGGTCTTCCTCGGGGGCTTCGCCTACGGAGCCGGCGGGACCGCCGCGGCCCTGCTGGTGGGCGCCCTGGCCGTGGCGCTGGCGGCCTACGCCGCGGCCTTCGCCGAACCCGCCGACCGCGTGCGGCTGCGCCAGTTCGGCGCCTCCGTCGCCAAGGGCGATCTGGCCCGCGCCCTGCCCCTGACGCCGGCCGCCATCGCGCCCTTCCTGCTGGCCCTGATCCTGGTCGCCGCCGCCTTTGCGGTGGGCGGGGCGGGCTCGGCCTTCGACCAGGGTCCCGATCCGGCCCAGGCCACCGCCCTGCTGGCCTTCGTCCTGCGCGACCTTGCGGTGATCACCCTCTTCCGCTTCGGGCCGCGTCCGCAGCGCGGCGACTTCGGCGCGGTGGTGGCGCTCGCCCTGCTCTACGGGGTCGGCGGCATCGTCGGCTCGGTCATCAGCCCCGGAACCGGCCAGGCCCTGTTCGTGCCCTTGTCCACCGCCCCCTGGGCCAGCCTCGCCTCTGGCCTCGCCCAGGCCGCCATCGCCTGGGCCCTGGCCTGGCGGCGGATCAAGGCGCCGGAGGTCAGGTAGCCCAGCTTCCCCCACGAGGGGGAAGCTGACGGATCACCGCCCCGCCATCTGCTCCAGCATCCGCTCCAGGGTGGCCAGTTCGTCGGCCTCGCCGGCGGGCTTGTCCCAGCGGATACGGTGGATGCGGGGGAAGCGCATGGCGACGCCGGACTTGTGGCGGGTGGAGCGCTGCAGGCCCTCGAAGGCCACCTCGAAGACCAGGCCGAAGTGGGGTTCGGCCTTCACCGAGCGCACCGGCCCGAACCGCTCGAGGGTGTTGTCGCGGACGAACTTGTCGATCTGTTTCAGCTCCTCGTCGGTGAAGCCGAAATAGGCCTTGCCCACCGGTGTCAGGGCCCGCTTGCCCTCCACCTCCTGCCAGACCCCGAAGGTGTAGTCGGAATAGAAGCTGGAGCGCTTGCCGTGGCCGCGCTGGGCGTACATCAGCACCGCGTCGATCAGGAATGGATCGCGCTTCCACTTGAACCAGGGGCCCTTGGGGCGGCCGGCCTCGTAGATCGAGTCCCAGCGCTTCAACATCAGCCCCTCGGCGATCTGCGGGTCGCCGGCCGGGGGTGAGGCGCGTAAGCGCGCCAGTTCAGCCCAGGTCTCGAAGGGCTGCAGCGGCGAGAGGTCGATTCGGGGGGTGGCCAGCCGGCCCACAAAGGCTTCAAGCCGGACGCGCCGCTCGCGGAAGGAGAGGGTTCGCGTGTCCTCCCCGGCCTCGGCCAGCAGGTCATAGGCGCGGATGCCGGCGGGATGCCTGGCCATCAGCTTGGGATCGACCGTCTTGCGGTTCAACCGCTGCTGCAGATCCCCGAAACTGGCCACCCCGTCATCGCCCATCACCAGCAGCTCGCCGTCCAGGGCGCCCTCGAAGTCCAGCACCTCGAGCACATCGGGGAAGGTCTTTGAGATGTCGTCGCCGTTGCGGGTGTAGAGGCGCCGGATCCCCTCCTCGTTCACCGCCTGGACGCGGATGCCGTCCCACTTCCATTCCGCGCCATAGTCGGCGGGGTCGAGCTTGCCGAAGTCGACGGCCTCGTCGATGGCCTGGGCCAGCATGGTGGGGCGGAAGCGGCCGGGCGAATCCGGCCGTGGACGGTCCGAGCGGCCCTCCAGCCAGGCGAACAGGTCTTCATAGGGCGGGTGCAGGGCATGCCAGACCTCCTCCACCTCGTTGATCGCCACCCCGCCCAGGTCCGCCGCCGCCTGCTTGGCGAGGCGGCCAGACACCCCCACCCGCAGGCCGCCGGTCATCAGCTTCAGCAGGGCCCAGCGCCCCGTGGGCTGCATGGAGTCCAGCCATCCCTCGATCAGACGCTGCACCTCGGCCCGGGTCGCGCCGCGCAGGGCGTCGATGACCTCCGACAGCTCCGGCTCGCGATTGGCGCCCGGCCGCGCGGGCCAGACCAGGGCCACGGTCTCGGCCAGGTCCCCCACATAGTCGTGGGACCAGCGGAACAGCAGCGGGTCCATCCGTTCCTCCACCGCCTTGCGGATGAAGGCCGGCTTGGCGGCGTCGAAGGTCAGGTCGCCGGTGAGGGCGGCGAGCGCCCAGCCCCGGTCCGGATCGGGGGTCTCGCGCAGATAGTCGCGCACCAGGGTCAGCTTGGCGTTGCGCGACGCCGTCAGCGACAGACGGTCCAGGAGCTCGGCGAAGGCGCGCATGGGAGGAGAAGTCTATGTCCCCCCGGGCGGTTGCGCGACCCCGGCGCGAAAGCCGGAGCCGCGCGGCCCTCAATCGACCTTCGGCGCGTCCTTGGTCTTGCGGCCCCAGCGCGGCAGCCGCCGGCGGAACACCCACAGCAGGCCGCCGATCACCAGGACCCAGGGCGCGAGGAGCGCGACCGTGCGGATCATGGCCGCCAGCGTGCCGGCCAGGATGTCGGCGACGTCGCCCAAGGCGCGGCCCACCGGGGACCAGGCGCCTTCCGGCGCCAGGACGCCGCCGGACTCATAGGTCAACCTCATCTCCGAGGTGGCGACCCGGCCGCGCATCATGGTCAGTTCCGACTGGGTGGCGTCGATCTCGCCCTGCACCCGGGCCAGTTCCCGCTCCACCTCCAGCAGGTCGGAGAGCTTGCCGGGACGGCTGGCCAGCAGGCCCTGCAACCGGTCGCGCAGGGTGGTGCGGGCGCGTAGGGCGGCCTCTGAGTCGACGATCCGCCGCGAGAGGTCCTCGGACTCCACCGCCGCCCGGACCAGCCGGCCGCCATGGGTCTTGGCCTCGGCGCTTAAGGACTCGCGGAAGCGCTTCAGCCAGACGGGCGTCGCCCGCAGGGTGAGGGCGCCGCTGACCCGGTCCTCGCCGGCCTCAGACACGGAAGACCCGACCACCTGACAGACCGCCGCGCCCGCGTTGGCGCAGGCGGTCTCATGCCGGGTGACCAGGGCGCGGATCGCCTTGGGCGGGGCGCTGATGGCGTAGTCGTAGCTGTAGGCCAGCATCGGGATGCCGACCGGCAGGGGCGCCTGGGGGGCGGCTCCGCCCCTGGCGTCGGCGGGCGCGCCGGCGGCGGCGCTATCGGCCAGGGCGGCGGGGGCCATGGGCGCGGCCTCCTGGGAGGCGACCTCTGCAGATCGTTCGGCGGGTTGGGAACAGGCGCCGAGGATCAGGCTGGCGGCGAGGAAGACAACGACACGCATAGGCTCAAAGTCCTTCCGATCACGCCCCCGTGATGAGGACGGTAACAGGTTCGTGATCGCCTGCAAGGGTGGGTTAGCCGTCCTCCTCATCATCGTCATATCCGACCAGGGCCAGCGCCCGGGCCTGGATGCCGTGCAGCTGCGCCCAGCGGGCCAGGGCCTCCTCGCGGCCATGGGTGATCCACAGCTCGCCGGGGCGCAGTTCGTCCACCGTGGCGGTGAGCTCGTCCCAGTCGGCGTGGTCGGAGATCACCAGGGGCAGTTCGGTCCCCCGCTGGCGGGCCCGGGCGCGAACCTGCATCCAGCCCGAGGCGAAGGCCTGGACCGGATCGGGGAAGCGCCGCGACCAGCGGTCCTGCAGGGCCGAGGGCGGGCCGATGACGATGGCCCCGGCGAAGTCCTGCTTGGTGGCGACGGTGGCGGGCGCGAGCGGGCCAAGGTCGATACCGTGGTCCTCATAGAGCCGGTTGAGCCGCTCCAGGGCCCCGTGGACATAGATGATCTTGTCCCAGCCGGCCTCCCGCAGCAGGCAGATCACCCGCTGCGCCTTGCCCAGCGCATAGGCGCCCACCAGGTGCGAGCGTTCCGGGAACTGGGCCACAGAGCGCAGTAGCCGGGCGATCTCGCCCGAGTCCGGCGGGTGTCGGAACACCGGCAGGCCGAAGGTGGCCTCGGTGATGAAGACGTCGCAGGGGACAGGCTCGAAGGCCGCGCAGGTGGGATCGCGCCGGCGCTTGTAGTCCCCCGACACCACCATGGTCAGGCCCTTCCACTGCACCACCGCCTGGGCCGAGCCCAGGACGTGGCCGGCGGGGACCAGGGTCACCTCCACCTCGTCGCGGCGGACGGTCCGGCCGTAGGGCGCGGCCTCCGTGGCGGCGGCGAAGTCGGCGCCGTAGCGCTCGGCCATGATGGCCAGGGTCTCAGGGGTGGCCAGCACGGCGCCGTGGCCCGAGCGGGCATGGTCGGAGTGGCCATGGGTGACCACGGCCCGGTCCACCGCCCGGGTGGGGTCGATATAGAAGTCGCCGGGGGGGCAATAGAGGCCGGCAGGCGTGGGGCGCAGCAGGGACTCAGGCTTGATCATCGCGGCCGCCGCATCCTGGAAAGCTCCACCTTACGGGACATTAATATTGTGAATTCAACGTCATGACCAAGACTTAACGGGTCTTTCGCGCGGCTCACGCCTACACCGCCGCCCGAGACGAACGCACCTCGCAGCGCTTCGCTCCAACCGAAAGAAAACGCCATGCCCCCCTCCTTGAACCTCGGCCGCGTCAGCGGTCTCGCCAGCCTGCTGATGGCCGCCCTGCCAGTCCTCACCATCGCCATCGTCGCCCTTTCGGCGGGCCTCACGGTCGGCTAGTCCCTCCCTTGGGTCATCCTTGACCCCTGGACGGGCCTGGCCCAAACCGGAGTCATGGACTCCACCGACGACCCCCTCGCCGAACAGGCCCGCCACATGGTGGAAACCGTGCCCCAGGCCGCGGCGCTCGGCTTCAGGCTGGTTTCGGTGGGGGGTGGCCGGGGCTCGATCCTGGTCCCCTGGCGCGCCGAACTGGTGGGGGATCCCGCCACCGACGTGATCGCCAGCGGCGTCGTCACCTCCCTGCTGGATCATTGCTGCGGACTGGCGATCAATTCGTCGAAGGGCGAACGCTTTCCCACCGCGACCCTGGATTTGCGCATCGACTACATGCGCCCGGCCGCCCCGCGCGCCGACATCACCGCCCTGGCCCACTGCTACAAGATGACGAGGTCCATCGCCTTCGTCCGCGCCGAGGCCTGGGACGTCGATCCCGCCGACCCCATCGCCACGGCCCAGGCCGCCTTCATCCTGCACGGCGCGAGCGCGCCGCGATGAGCGAGGCCAACGACCGCCTGCAGGGCTTCCTGGCCTCGGTGCCCTACATCCGCTTCCTGGGCATGCGCTGCGAACTGGCGGGCGACGAGATGACCGCCATCCTGCCCTTCGCGCCGCACCTGATCGGCAACACCATGCTGCCGGCCCTGCACGGCGGGGTGATCGGGGCCTTCCTGGAGATGACGGCTCTGGCCCAGCTCTCCGTGGTCCAGCAGACGCCCAGGGTCCACAAGACCATCGACGTGACCATCGAGTACCTGCGCCCCGGCCGGGCGCTCACCACCTATGCCCGCGCCGACCTGCGCAAGGTCGGCCGCCGCATCGCCAATGTGACGGTGGAGGCCTGGCAGGAGGCGCGCGGAACCCCGGTCGCCGCCCTGCGCGGCCACTTCATGCTGAGTGGCGAGGACTAGCCTCTTCCTCTCCACTTGTGGGAGGGGGAAAAAGCTCAGCTCGCCGGCTTCAGAGCCTTGGTTTCCGCATGGATCGCGTCCAGCGCCGCCTGGGCCTTGGCCATGGCGGCCGCGTCGCCCTTCTCCCGCGCCTCGGCCAGTTGCCCGCTGGCTTCCATCTCGCGAACCGGCAGCAGGTGGGTGGCGTCGGCGCGCCGGAAGGGGCCGCTCTCGATGCGCCGCAGGTTGTCGCGCTGGCGCTCGGCCTCGGGGCCGGTCCCGACGCCGTAGGTGAAGAAGAAGCGGCCGATCTTTTCCTTCACCGCCGGGTCCAGGTCCTTGCGCCAAAGCATGGGGTCCTCGGGAATGGTGGGCGACGACCAGATCACCTTGAGATTGGCCAGGGTCCGGGCGCCGGCGTCGGTATGGTGCTGGCCCAGGCGGTCCATGGAGGCGGTGTTGTTGGTCGACGCATCCAGGACCCCGTTGGCGACCGCGAACAGGTTGGCTTCATGATTGGCCGAGCGGACCGTCTTGAAGCAGGTCTCCGGCTTCAGCCCGCGCGGCGAGAACAGGTAGGTCATGGGGGCCAGGGTGCCGGAGGTGGACTTCACGTCCCCCATGCCGAAGTTCAGCGTGCGGTCGCACTTGAGCAGCTTGTCCAGGGTCAGGCCGCTGTCCTTGCCGACGATGATCACCGACTGGTAGCCGTCCTCGCCGCCGTCCGGCTTGGTGGTGCGGGCGAAGACCTCGCCGTTCGAACGCCGCACCGCCTCCAGGCCCGACTGGTTGGTGAACCAGCCCAGATCGGTCTGCTTGAAGCGCATCGCCTCGATCAGGGAGGAGTAGTTGGAGCCGAAGAACGGCTTGATGGTCAGGCCGGTGGCCTTCTCCATGTCGGCCAGGAAGGGGGCCCATTCGGCGGCCTGGGTGGAGGCCTTCTCCGTGGACATGATCGAGAAGTTGATGACGTTGGCGGGGGCGGCCTTCTCCGCCGGCTTGCCGCAGGCGGCCAGCAAAAGGGCCGCGGCCAGCAGGCTCGCGCCCAGTTTGGAAGAGATCATCGGCATACCTGACAAGACGTCCAACCCCCTGTTTCGCCTGTTCTTGTGACGCCTGTCCGACATCGGCCAGCGAAAACTAAGCTTGAGGCAGGGCAGTTTGGGCGCTAACGCCCGCCCATGTCACTGCAAGGTCTTTCCCACCAAGCCCGCGAGGCCAAGAGCTGGCCCTTCGAACAGGCCCGCCTGCTGCTGGCGCGCATCCTGCGCCTGCGGCTCACCGACGCCGAGCGCGACCTGGCCGCCAGCCTTATCAACGAGGGCAAGGCCGGCGAGGCCGTGGCGACCTTCCCGGCCCTCAACAAGCCGGTGGTGTTCCAGTGCGGGTTCGGGGCCTCAGGCCTGCCGCACATGGGCACCTTCGGCGAGGCCGCGCGCCCCACCATGGTGCGCAACGCCTTCCGCGCCCTGACCGAGGACCAGGTCCCCACCAAGCTGATCGTCTTCTCCGACGACATGGATGGGCTGCGGAAGATCCCCGACAACGTGCCCAACCGCCAGATGCTGGAAGAGGACCGCGACAAGCCGGTCTCCAGCGTGCGCGACCCCTTCGGCGAATACGAGAGCTTCGCCCACCACAACAACGCCCGCCTGCGCGCCTTCCTCGACGGCTTCGGCTTCGACTACGAGTTCATGTCGTCGACCGAGACCTACAGGTCGGGCCAGTTCGACGAGGTGCTCCTGCGCATGCTGGAGCGCTTTGACGCCGTCCAGGCGGTGATGCTGCCGACGCTGGGCGAAGAGCGCCGCGCCACCTATTCGCCCTTCCTGCCCATCAGCCCGGTGAGCGGCAAGGTGCTGCAGGTCCCCACCCTCGAGCGCGACGTCGGGAAGGGTGTGATCGTCTTCGACGACCCCGATGGCGGCCGCACCGAGCTGCCGGTCACCGGTGGCCATGTGAAGATCCAGTGGCGTCCTGACTGGGCGGTGCGCTGGACCGCCCTGGAGGTCGACTTCGAGGCCTCGGGCAAGGACCTGATCGACTCCGTCCGCGTCTCCGACAAGCTCACCAAGGTGCTGGGAGGCGTCCCCCCCGTGGCCTTCCACTACGAGCTGTTCATGGACGAGAACAACCAGAAGATCTCCAAGTCCAAGGGCAACGGCCTGACCATGGAGGAGTGGCTGCGCTACGGCGCGCCCGAGAGCTTGGCCTACTACATGTACCAGTCGCCGAAGTCGGCCAAGCGGCTGTTCTTCGACGTCATTCCCAAGGCGACGGACGAGTACCTGCAGCAGCTGGACGCCTTCAACCGGGCCCGCGCCGACGCCAACGCCGTGTCCCTGGACAACCCGGCCTGGCACGTCCATCGCGGCGCGCCGCCGGAGCAGGGCTCGCCGGTCAGCTTCTCCCTGCTGCTGAACCTGGTCTCGGCGGCCGACGCCTCGACCAAGGACATCCTTTGGGGCTTCATCCAGACCTACATCCCTGGCGCGACGCCGCAGAGCCAGCCGCTGCTGGACCGGCTGAGCGACTACGCGATCAACTACTATGAGGACTTCGTGAAGCCCTCGAAGACCTTCCGCCTGGCAGGTGACCAGGAGGCCGCCGCCATGGCTGACCTGGTCGCCCGTCTGCGGGCCCTGCCCGCCGGAGCCGACGCCGAGGCCATCCAGAACGAGGTGTTCGAGGCCGGCAAGGCCGCGGGTTTCGATCCCCTGCGCCTGTGGTTCACGGCCCTCTACGAAGTCCTGCTGGGTCAGAGCCAGGGACCCCGCTTCGGCTCCTTCGCCGCGATCTTCGGCCTGGAGCGGACCATCGCCCTGATCGAGGCGGGGCTGGCTGGGGAGTTGGTGGCGGCCTAGCCACCTTCGTCCCGGCCCCGGCCACGCCCAGAACGTCCCCCGAGCGGGAGGCATCTGAAAGCCGCATGTCCTTCCGGCCGCGTGCGCGCGCCGGGCGATGGCGCGCGCGTCAGAGGGGGCTCGCGTCATGAGGACTCCGCGAACAGCGGACCCAGCTTTCGAAGCCGATCACAAGCCCGCGAGCACCCGAAGGTGATCAACGATCATGTTGACGTTAACGGAACTCAGGCTTACGTTTTGGGAAACCAAAAGGGTAAGGGGAGGACATCCAGATGCCCATGGAACTGCGCCGTCCGGCGCGCACCTTCACCATCCGTCAGTTGTGCCTGGAGTTTAAGTGCACGCCGCGCGCCCTGCGCTTCTATGAGGACAAGGGCCTGCTGTCCCCGGCTCGCGACGGCATGAACCGGGTCTATTCCTACAAGGACCGCGGCCGGCTGCAGCTGATCCTGAACGGCAAGCGGGTCGGCCTGGCCCTGGCCGAGATCGGCGAGATCCTCGATCTCTACGACCTGAACGACGGCGGCGCCGCCCAGAACATCAAGTCGCTCACCAAGTTCCGCGAGCGGATCGTGGCCCTGGAAGCCCAGCGCCAGGACATCGACAAGGCCATCGACGAGCTGCGCGCCGGCTGCGACGCCCTGGAGGCGCAGCTCTCGCGCACCCGCCCCGACCTGCTGCCCCGCGCCGCCGACTACGACCAGGTCCTGCGCGAACGGCTCGGCGATCTCGAACACGCCAAGTGACGAACGGCGCTTTGGCGCCGGCCCGAACCAGCTAATATCAGGGAGGGCTTCCGACCCGTCGGGATCCCTTGCTTGAATTCGCGCGATGGCCACCAAAAACGGCTTCCACTCTTGGCTATCGCGCTTCGCCTATATCCCCGGAGCGGACATGACCTACCAGCCCCCCGTGCGCGACCACGTCTTCCTGCTGCGCGACGTGCTGCAGATCGAGACGTACGCCGACCTGCCGGCCTTCGCCGACGCCTCGATGGATGTGGTGGAGCAGATCATCGAGGAGGGCGGCCGCTTCGCCGCCGAGGTGCTCGCGCCGCTGAACGCGGTCGGCGACAAGGAAGGCTGCACCTGGAGCCCCGACAATACGGTCACCACGCCGAAGGGCTTCAAGGAGGCCTACGCCCAGCTCGTCGAGGGCGGCTGGCCGGCGATCGGCGCCGAGCCGGCCTATGGCGGCCAGGGCCTGCCCCATGTGGTGAACCTGTCCTTCTCGGAGATGAGCTCCTCGGCGAACATGGCCTTCTCCATGTATCCGGGCCTGACCCACGGCTGCTATTCCGCGATCCTGAACGGCGGATCAGACGAACAGAAGAGCCTCTACCTGCCCAACCTGGTCTCCGGGAAATGGGGCGGGACCATGAACCTGACCGAGCCCCAGTGCGGCACCGACCTTGGCCTGCTGCGCACCAAGGCGGTGGCGCAGGCCGATGGAAGCTACAGGATCTCGGGCCAGAAAATCTGGATCTCGGGGGGCGAGCACGACATGGCCGAGAACATCGTCCACCTGGTGCTGGCCCGCATCGAAGGCGCGCCGGCCGGGGTGAGGGGGATCAGCCTGTTCATCGTGCCGAAGTTCATTCCCGACGCGGACGGCAAGCCGGGCACGCGCAACAGCGTCTTCTGCGCCGGGCTCGAGGAGAAGATGGGCATCCACGGCAACGCCACCTGCGTCATCCAGCATGACGAAAGCACCGGCTGGCTGGTGGGGACCGAGAACCAGGGCCTGCGCCTGATGTTCGTGATGATGAACGAGGCTCGGATCGGGGTGGGCTTGCAGGGGATCGCCCAGGCCGAGGCCGCCTACCAGGCCGCCGCCGCCTTCGCCAAGGACCGCCTGCAGGGCCGTTCCCTGACCGGGCCCAAGAATCCCGACGGCCCCGCCGACCCGATCATCGTCCACCCCGACGTGCGCCGCATGCTGATGGACTCGCGCGCCGTCATCGAGGCCGGCCGCGCCTTCCTGTTCTGGACCGCCCTGCACGGCGACCTGGCCCATGCCAGCCCCGACGAGGCGGTGCGCCAGAAGGCCAATGACTACATGGCCTTGATGACCCCCGTGGTGAAGGGCTTCCTCACCGACAAGGGGCTGAAGGTCTGTTCCGACGCCCTGCAGATTCACGGCGGCTCGGGCTTCACCGAACACTTCCCGGCCAGCCAGTACATGCGCGATGTCCGCATCGCCCTGATCTATGAGGGCACCAACGGCGTCCAGGCCCTGGACCTGGTGGGGCGCAAACTGGCGGCGGACGGCGGCCGGGGCGTGATGAGCTTCTTCGCCGAGATCGACGCCTTTGTAGAGCAAAGCCAGGCCGACGCGGCCCTGCAGCCCTTCACCGAGGGCCTGGCCGACGCCAAGGCCAAGCTGCAGGAGGGCACCATGTGGCTGATGCAGAACGGGCTGATGAACCCGGAGAACGCCGGCGCGGCGTCCACCGACTACATGCACCTCTTCGGGCTCACGGCCCTGGCCTATATGTGGGCCCTGATCGCCAAGACCGCCCAGGCCAAGGTCGCGGCGGGCGACACCGATCCCTTCTACGCCAACAAGCTGGTGGTGGGCCGCTACTACATGCAGCGCGTCCTGCCCGACGCTGGCGCCCACCTGGCCAAGCTGACCACGGGGTCGGAGCTGATGATGGCCCTGCCAGCGGAGGCCTTCTGACCATGGCGAAATACGTCGCCGAGGTCCTCTGGACCCTCAAGGACGGCGAGGATTTCCTGAAGGGCCGCTACAGCCGCGGCCATTCGATCACCTTCGACGGCGGCGTCGAGCTCGCCGCCTCGGCCTCGCCCCACGTGGTGGGCAAGTGGGCGGTGGAGGCGGCCGTCGATCCGGAGGAGATGATGGTGGCGGCGCTCAGCAACTGCCACATGCTGACCTTCCTGCACCGGGCCCGGCTCGCCGGCTTCCTGGCCGTCCGCTACCAGGACGCCGCCGAGGGGATCATGGAGGAGGTCCGTCCCGGACGGCAGGCCCTGACCAAGGTCTGGCTGCGGCCCGTCATCACCTGGCAGGGCGACGAGCCCACCGCCGAGCAGCTCGCCCAACTGCACCACGAGGCGCATGACGAGTGCTTCATCGCCAATTCGGTGAAGACGCAGGTGATGGTCGAGGCGCGCGCCGCCGCCTAGGCGCGCTCCCGCATTCCGCGTTCGGCGACCGGCGCTTTACGAATGGTTTATGCGCGGTGGCGTAGCCTCAGCCCAGAGGGGGCGCGTCCGAGACCTCCAACCGGGGACGCCAGCTGTCGTGAACACCGCATCCGATCTGGGATTGGCCAAGACCATGCTCGCGCGCCGCAACGGCCTGCGCACCCGCATGATGTTCGCCGCCATCTACGCCGTGGCCTTCGCCCCCGTGGCCGGCTGGGGGCCGTCGGCCCTGTGGATCTCCACCTACAGCCTGCTGCAGGCCTGCGAATACTATCTCTTCGCCTCCGAGCGCGCCCGCGCCAGGCCCGTGCGGGGGAACCTGGCGCTCGCCATGCTGGCGCTGAACTCGGTGGTCTATGGATCGCTGGCGGTGATGGCCATCCTCAGCAAGGGCTCCTGGGGCCTGACCTGCGGCGGGCTGTTCCTGGCCGGGGCGGTGCTCAACACCGTGGTCACCAACCAGCGGTCCCAGGCGGCCTATGTCGCCTCCATGACCCCCTTCGGCGTCTACCTGCTGATCACCGCGGCTCTGGCCTGGATGATCAGCGGGACCTCCACCTATGGGGTGGCCGTGGGCATCGTGGGCGTGCTGCTGGTGTTTTCCTCCACCATCCTCTGGCGCGCCGCCGCCGACGGCATCGAGAGCCAGCGCCGGGCCCGCGAGGAGGCCGAGCGGGGCCGCAGCGCCGCCGAGGCCGCCGGCGACGCCAAGTCGGCCTTCATCGCCATGGTCAGCCACGAGCTGCGCACCCCCATCAGCGCCATCCTGGCCGGCGCCGAGGCCATCGAGCGCCGGGGCGGCAAGGACGCCAGCGACGGCGCCCTGATCGCCGAGAGCGGCCGTATGATGCGCACCCTGCTCAACGACCTGCTGGACCTGTCGAAGATGGAGGCGGGGCGCATGAGCGTGGAGACCATCGCCTTCGACCTGTCGGCCCTGGTGGCCGACACCACCGCCTTCTGGCGGGCCGAGGCGGAGAAGAAGGGCCTGATCCTGGACCGGCTGGGGGACGAGGTGCTGCCCACGGCGGTGGCTGGCGACCCGACCCGCCTGCGGCAGATCCTCAACAACCTGATCTCCAACGCCATCAAGTTCACCCCGGCCGGCGCCGTGACCCTGACCGTCACCGGCCAGGACGCGGCCTTCGAGTTCTCGGTGACCGACACCGGGCGCGGCATGACGCCGGCGGAGCTGTCGCGCCTGTTCGCCCCCTTCGAGCAGGGCCAGGTCTCCACCGCCCGCACCCACGGCGGCACGGGGCTGGGCCTCTCCATCAGCCGCGAGCTGGCCCGTCTGATGGGGGGTGATCTCACCGCCGCCAGCGAGGCCGGCAAGGGCGCGGTCTTCACCCTGTCCATCGATCTTCCCCACGCCGCCGACACCGCGGCCCCCGACCTGGCCGACGTGGCGCAGGTCCGCGTGCTGGTGGTGGACGATCACGAGATCAACCGCCGCGCCGTGGCCCTGATGCTGGAGCCCTTCGGGGTCGAGCTCACCGCCGCGGCGTCGGCCGCCGAGGGGCTTGAGATCGCCGCGACCCAGCCCTTCGATGTCATCCTGATGGATGTCTACATGCCCGAGATGGACGGCCGCGAGGCCTGCCGCCGCCTGCGCGGCGTCCCGGGACCCAACCGGTTCACCCCGGTGGTGGCCTGCACCGCCTCGGGCAGCGACCAGGACTGGGCCGACTGCGTCGCCGCCGGCATGACCGACCACGTGGCCAAGCCGATCGATCCCGGGGCGCTGAGCGCGGCGATCGCCCGGGTGCTGGCGAGGTCGGAAGAGCTGCCGGACAAGGCGGTTGCCTGACCTCTTCCCCTCTCCCGCTTGCGGGAGAGGGTAGGGTGAGGGCTCTTTCTGCAGCTCAGTTGTAACTCCGAGGCCGAGACGCGCAGCCCTGCTGCGCGCCCCCCTCACCCTACCCTCTCCCCCTGAACGGGGAGAGGAGAAGAGGCCAGCAACGCCTCCAGCCGCGCGCTCAGCGCCGCATCGTCCTTCAGGTCGCACTCCCAGATCGTCTCCACCCGCCAGCCCAGGGCCGCCAGGGTCGCGCGCGACGCCACATCCCGCGCCCGGTTTCGGTCGACCTTGGCGAGCCAGTAGTCGCGGTTGGCCTTGGGGACCCGGGCGCCGCGGGCGCAGTCGTGGCCGTGCCAGAAGCAGCCGTGAACAAAGATCGCCAGCCGGCGGCCCGGCAAGACGATGTCCGGTGAGCCCGGCAGGTCCTTGCGGTGCAGGCGGTAGCGGGCGCCAAGCCTTGTCAGGGCCTTGCGCACCTTAAGCTCGGGGGAGGTGTTCTTCCCCTTCACCCGGGCCATCACCGCCGAGCGTTTCTCCGGGCCGTAGACATCGGTCACGGCCGGGAGCCGCCTCTACAGCCCGTCGAACAGAGCCGTGGAGAGGTAGCGCTCGGCGAAGCTCGGGATGATCGCCACCACGGTCTTGCCCACGAAGTCGTCCCGCGACGCCACGTCGAAGGCCGCCGTCAGGGCCGCACCGGACGAGATGCCGACGGGGATGCCCTCTTCCCGGGCCACCCGCCGGGCCATGGCGAAGCTGTCGTCATTGGACACCTGGATGATCTCGTCGATCACCCCGCGGTCCAGGATGGAGGGGACGAAGCCCGCCCCGATGCCCTGGATCTTGTGCGGGCCGGGCTTGCCGCCCGAGAGGATCGGCGAGGCCTCGGGCTCCACGGCGATCATCCGCAGCGAGGGCTTGCGGGCCTTCAGCACCTGGCCGACCCCGGTGATGGTGCCGCCGGTGCCGACCCCGGAGATCACGGCGTCCACGCTGCCGGCCGTGTCGTTCCAGATTTCCTCGGCGGTGGAGACCCGGTGGATCAGCGGGTTGGCGGCGTTGTCGAACTGCTGGGGCATGACGGCGCCCGGGGTGGCGTCCACCAGCTCCTTGGCGCGGGCCACGGCGCCGGCCATGCCGCGCTCGGCGGGGGTCAGCTCCAGCTTGGCGCCCAGGATCAGCAGCATCTTGCGCCGCTCGATGGACATGCTTTCGGGCATGACCAGGGTCAGCTTGTAGCCCTTGGAGGCGGCGACGAAGGCCAGGGCGATGCCGGTGTTGCCGCTGGTGGGTTCGATGATGGCGCCGCCGGGCTTCAGGATGCCGCGGGCCTCCAGGCTCTCGATCATGGCCACCCCGATGCGGTCCTTCACCGAGCCGATCGGATTGAAGAACTCCAGCTTGGCCAGGACTCGCCCCTTGGGGTTCAGGGCCTTGGTGAGGTTGGGCAGGGCCACCAGGGGAGTGTCGCCGATGGTGTCGATGATGGAGTCGTAGATCTTGCCCCGCCCGGCGCGCTTGTGGCGGGCGGCGTCATAGGCGGAGGTGTCGGCGGCGTCGGCCATGGGTCAGGTCTCTGAAGGGGGCTCTTTGCGCCAGACCCTACCCCCGTGGGCGGGATTTGGAAGGGAGGTCTTGGCGCGGGAGGGCGAGGTTTTCTAAAGGTGCTCGGCCGTCCCTCTCCCCCGGCGTGTCAGATGAGGGGTCGATAGCGCGCATCAGCAAACCCAACGCGTCATCCCGGCCGTAGCGAAGCGGAGAGCCGGGACCCAGGGGCCCAGCCCCGTCACCTGGGTCCCGGGTCTCCCCTGCGGGTCGCCCGGGATGACGGATGGAATTATGCCGCTCATCCCGGCGAAGGCCGGGACCCAGATTCATCCTGAGCCGTTCGCATTGATCCGAGGCTGGCTCTTGAGCTCCATGAGAGTCCGGTGGATTTCACCTGGGTCCCGGCCTTCGCCGGCTGCGCGAGTGACCTACTCCGCCGCCAGCACCGCCGGCGCGCCCTCCAGCAGCGGCTCCAGGACGTTGGCCGCCAGCCAGCGCACCGCCGGCGCCGCCACCCCGTCGCCGATCACGTGCAGGGCGGAGGTCGCCGCCTTGGGCAACTGGTAGGTCTCGGGCAGGCCCATGAGGCGCGCGCCCTCGCGGGGGCTGAGCAGGCGGCTGCGCACCTCGCCTGCGTCGATCACCACCAGGGTTTGTCGCGATGAGCCGCCGCGCGGGGTGCGCAGGCAGCCGGCCAGACCGTCGAAGCGGGCCTCGGCGCGCTGCACCCGGACCCCGTGCTCCACCCGCATGCGGCGGAACAGGCCGCCCACGGCCCGCTG
>NZ_JAOTJD010000025.1:0-65735 GCF_042714595.1 Phenylobacterium ferrooxidans
ACTGAGCTGCTCGTAGAGCCGTCCCATGACAACACCTCCGCCAATGCAGGGTGTTGCACTTCGTTTGAGAACTCAGGGGACCCAGGTCGCAGAGCGCCTGATGTTTCAAGCAGAGGATCGGGTGACCTCTTCGGGATTCCGGAGCCTTATGATCTGGGCCCCGGCCTTCGCCGGGGTGAGCGGGGTTTTGTAGTGGCCAAGGTCCGCGCCGACCTGCTGCTGGTCTCACGCGGTCTCGCGGAGAGCCGCGCCAAGGCCCAGGCGGCTATCGCGGCGGGCGGGGTCACCGCCGATGGTCGGGTGGTGGCCAAGGCCTCCGAGGCGCTCGACGAGGCCTGCGACCTGAAGGCGGAGGCGGCCCACCCCTATGTGGGGCGAGGGGCTCTGAAGCTGAGCCATGCCCTGGATCTCTGGCCGGTCGCGGTCACCGGCGCGGTGGTGCTGGACGTTGGAGCCTCCACGGGCGGCTTCACCGAGGTCTGCCTGCGGCGCGGCGCGTCGCGGGTCTATGCGGTCGATGTGGGCCGGGGCCAGCTGCACGCCCGGCTCGCCGGCGACCCGCGGGTGGTGGCCCTGGAGGGGCTTGATGCGCGCGCCCTGACGGCCGATCTGATCCCGCTACCGCCCAGCCTGGTGGTCTGTGACGCCAGCTTCATCGGCCTGGCCAAGGTGCTGCCGGCCGCCCTCTCGCTGGCAGCGCGCGACGCCGAGCTCATCGCCCTGGTGAAGCCGCAGTTCGAAGTGGGCCCCGATCTGGTGGGGAAGGGCGGCTTGGTTCGCGACCCGGAGGCCCGGGCTCGGGCCTTGGCCGACGTCTGCAGCTTCCTGACCGCCTCAGGCTGGGCACTGCTGGCCACCGCTGACAGCCCGATCCTGGGCGGCGACGGGAACGCCGAGTATCTGCTGCGCGCACGAAAAAGCCGCCCGGACTGACCGGGCGGCTTTCTCAATTCTCAAGCTCAGGTCTTAGTCGACGACCTGATAGCGGCCCTGGTTGTCGCGGCAGACGCGGACGAAACGCTTCTGCACCTGACCGTCAGGCAGATAGATCGGGCTCTCGGCCAGGGTGCAGCCGTCCGAACCGACGCTGCCCTGGGTCGACACGGCGTAGCTGGCGCCCCGACGATCATAGGCCTGATCGTAATAGCCGGACCGGTCATAGTCGTAGGTGCGGTCGGCGTAGCCGCCGCCATAGTTGCTGCCGTAGTAGCCGCTGTCGCCGTTGTAATAGCCGTTCGATCCGTACTGGCTGCCGCCGTTGTAGTAGCCGCTCTGGCGGCTGGGGGTGCAGGCTGCGGAGTCCTTGCCGATCTTGGAGCCGGCCACCGCGCCCACCAGGCCGCCCAGCACCGCGCCCTCGGTCCGCGCATTGCGGGCCGCGACGTTGGAGCCGATGGCGGCGCCGGCCAGCGCACCGAGCAGGCCGCCGGTGGTGCTGCGGTTCGAGGACGAACGGCGGCAGGGATCGTAGTAGCCGCTGTCATAACTCTGGCCGTAATAGCCGGACTGAGCCGAGGCGAAACTCGGGATCGCGGCGGCGGCGCTGAGCGCCATGATGCCGGCGGCGCAGGCCAGGGCGGTCTTGGCGAAGATCTTGGTCATGGGAACTCTCCCCCTCGGGATTTGATGAAAGACGTGCCGGCCTTAGGCGCGGCCGCTCGGCCGCCAGACGCCATCGCGCCCACGGCAAACTTCGAAGTTGTGATTGCGGCCGCCGTAGTACTCGCTGACCCACTGGCAGTTCTTGCGGCTGTAGTTGGTTTGGGCGACGCGCTTGGGATAGCCCTTGCAGTTGATGCGATTGCGGCCGACCTGGTTGCCGGCGGCGGCGCCCACGACGCCGCCGAGCACGGCGCCTTCGGTCTTCGCGCCCTTGCCGGCGACCTGCGAGCCAAGCACAGCGCCCAGCACACCGCCGACGACCGCACCCTTGTGGCCGGACTCCCGGCGAGCTTCGCGGCAGATGTCACCGCTGCCATAGGACCGGTTCGCCTGAGCCGCGGCGAATTGGGGAACCGCCATGCCCGTCATCAGGACGGCGGTGGCGGCGGCGATGGCGAATGTACGCTTCATGGTCTCTTCCTTCGCAGGCTCAAGCGGCGCCATGGCCCCGCTTTCGGAGATGAGGTTTGACGGATCGAACCTGAACGGGTCTTGAACAGACCCAGAAACGTTCTTTCCCGACTCCGGGGCGTGAATGGTGAAGCTACCATCCGCCTCCAAACCGTAAATGATCCCGACCATGCGAAGTTCCAACCGCCGTCCCGAGCCCCCCAAGCCTTCGGGTCCGCCCATCGAGGTGGTCATCGAGACCATCGGCGGCGAGGGGGATGGTGTGGCGCCCGGGCCCATCTACGTGCCCTTCACCCTGCCAGGTGAGACCGTCCGGGCGACCGGGGCCGGCGAGCGGCGGGACCTGGACGCGGTGCTCGTCGCCAGTCCCGAACGCGTGACCCCGCCGTGTCCGCACTTCGGCGTGTGCGGCGGCTGCGCCCTGCAGCACTGGGAACACGCCGCCTATCTCGCCTGGAAGGTCGAGCGCCTGCGCAAGACGCTCGGCCTGCAGCACATCGAAACCGAGATCCTCGCCCCCTTCGCCTCGCCCCCGGCGTCGCGCCGGCGCCTGGCCCTGCACGCGCGTCCCGGCAAACGGGGCGAGGCCCGGCTGGGCTACAAGACCCGCAAGTCCTGGGACGTCATCGACATCGCCGTCTGCCCTATCGCCGATCCGCGGCTGGAGGCGGCCCTGCCGGCCCTGCGCCGCCTGGCCGCCCCCTTGCTGCAGCATCCCAAGTCCGCGCCGACCCTGCATGTCACCCTGACGACCGAGGGCCTCGACGTTGAGATCACGGGCGTGGAACGCAAGAGCGGCGGCCTCAGCGCCGACGCCCGCATGCAACTGGGCCAGATCGCCGCCGAGGCCGGCTTCGCCCGCGTGACCATGGACGGGGAGGTTCAATACGGCGCGCGCCAGCCGCTGATCCGGGTGGGACCAGCCGTGGTCGCCCTGCCGGCCGGGGCCTTCCTGCAGGCCGTGCCCGCCGCCGAGGCGATGATGGCGGCCTTCGCGGTCGAGCAGGTGGCCGGCGCCGAGCGGATCGCCGACCTCTATTGCGGCGTAGGGACCTTCACCTTCCGCCTGGCCCAGGTCGCTCCGGTCTACGCCGCCGACGGCCATGCGCCCGCCATCCGGGCCCTGACCCAAGCCATCGCGACGGCGCCGGGGCTGAAGGGGGTGACCGCCGAGACCCGCGACCTGGCGCGGCGTCCGGTCCTGGCGGTTGAGTTCAAGAAGATCGACACCGTGCTCTTCGACCCGCCCCGCGCCGGCGCCTTGGAACAGACCGCCGAGATCGCGGCCTCCAAGGTGGCCAAGGTGATCGGCGTATCCTGCAACCCGGCCACCTTCGCCCGCGACGCACGCGTGCTGATCGACGCGGGCTTCAGCCTGGATCGGGTCCTGCCGGTGGATCAGTTCCTGTGGTCGCCCCACGTGGAGCTGGTGGGGGTGTTCACGCGCTGAGGCGCACCTCAGCCTCGGCCGGCGTCGCCAGGCGGCCAGTTAAGCTTTGTCGGACCCGACGATTCACCGCACCTCAGCCGAACAGGTCGCCTTGATCTCCGGCCCTGGTGGGGACCTTGAACTTCTCCAGGTCCAGCCCGTCGAAGGAAAAATCCAGGCAGTAACGCCGCCGCGCCGCCTGGAAGCGCACGCGCATCAGGTCGGCAAGCGGCCCCTGGCCCTTCATGCGGGTCCCCCAGTCGGCGTCATAGTCCTTGCCGCCCCGCATCTGCCGGACCAGGGACATCACCCGGCTGGCGCGGTCGGGGTGGTCGGTGGCGAGCCACTCGCGAAACAGGTCCTTGATCTCCAGGGGCAGGCGCAGGGCGACATAGCCGGCGCCTCGCGCGCCTGCCTGGCTCGCGCGCTCCAGCACGGCCTCCATCTCATGATCGTTGAGGCCGGGAATGATGGGCGCGAACATGACGATGACCGGCACGCCGGCGTTGGCCAGGCCCTTGACGGCGGCGATGCGTTTTTCCGGGGTGGCGGCGCGGGGCTCCATGCTGCGGGCGAGCTTGCGGTCCAGGGTGGTGATCGAGATGGCCACCCGCACCAGGTTGGCCTGCGCCAGGGGCGCCAGCAGGTCCAGGTCCCGCAGGATCAGGGCCGACTTGGTGATGATGGAAAAGGGGTGCTGGAACCGGCCCATGACCTCGATGATCGACCGGGTGATGCGGAGGGTCTTTTCCTGTGGCTGGTAGGGGTCGGTGTTGCCGCCGATATGGATGGCGATGGGCTGGTAGCGCGGCTTGGAAAGCTCGGCTTCCAGCAGGCGCGCCGCCTCCGGCTTGAAGAACAGCTTGCTCTCGAAATCCAGGCCCGGGGACAGGCCCATATAGGCGTGCGCAGGCCGCGCGTAGCAGTAGATGCAGCCGTGCTCGCAGCCTCGGTAGGGGTTGATCGAGCGGCTGAAGCCCACGTCCGGACTGGTGTTCTTGGAGATGATCACCCGCGCCTTCTCAGCCGTAAGGGTGGTCTTCAGCTTCACCGGCTCGAGATCGTCGGGCGTCCAGCCGTCATCGAAGGCCTCCCGCCCTTGCGCTTCATAACGTCCCGAGGCGTTGGACCGCGCGCCGCGCCCGCGGACCTGGGGCTGCGGGTGGACTTGCTGGGTGAAGGTGGCCATGGCTCATCCAAGCCGGCGCGGGAGAACAAAGCAAGAACTATTCGTCGCGATCGCTGCGCAGGGAGAGCAGGGCAGCTTGACCACCACGCCCGACGCGTCGCTTGTGGCGCCATGCTCAGCGTGATCATTCCGACCTTCAATTCGTCGACCGAACTGCAGGATCTGCTGCCGGTCCTGGTGCCGGCCGCGGTCGATGGGCTTGTGCGGGAGGTGATGGCGGCCGACGAGGGCTCCACCGACCCCACCCTGATGATCTGTGACGACGCGGGGGTGGAGGTGGTCACTGACGGCATCGCCCAGGCCATGAAGCGGGCGAAACAGGACTGGATCCTGCTGTTGCCCCCCGACATCCGCCTGACCCACGACTGGGCCGATCGCGTGGCGCGTGGGATCAAGCAGGGGCGATCGGCGGGCCTGAAGGGCCAGAGCGATGGCGGCTCGCTGCTGGACCGGCTGAAGCCCGGACCCTGGGGCCTGCTGGTGCGCAAGAGCGAGCTGGGCAACCTTGCGCCCAACGCCGACCTCGCGGGCCTGCGCCGGCAGTTCGGGCGCCTCGCGACCCTGAAATAGGCTCAGTCGCGGTCGGGGGCGCCGAGCGGGAAGTGGGGCCGGAAGTAGCGCGCTTCGTCCACCGCTCGGGCGAAGGACGGCCGGGCCAGCAGGCGGGCGCGGTAGGCGCGCAGGTTGGGATAGGCCTGCGGAATCGGGTGGACCCAGTCAGCATAGAACAGGGACGGGGAGGCCGCGGCGTCGGCCAGGCTATAGGTCTCGCCCGCCGCCCAGGTCTTGCCGGCCAGATGACCTTCGAGCCAGGAATAGGCGCGGTCCAGCCGCTCACCGGCCAAGGCCAGGCCGTCCTCACTCTTCATCGGGATCCGACCCAGCTTGCTGCTGACCGCCACCTGCATGGCGTCCATCACGTGCAGGTCGAAGAAGCGGTCGAGGAAGCGGACATTCAGGGCGTCCAGCGGGGCACCGGCAGCCTCCGGATCGGGCGCTGGATCTTGTAGGTTCAAGCCTACCCAGACCAATTGCATAATGCAACCGGTAAGCTCTAGCGGGCCGCCCACAGATTGTCGGCTGCGGCCTGCAGGTCCCCGGTGACGCCGCGCCGGGCCAGGGACAGGCCGTCCAGGTCCACCTCGTCTGGCCGAAGGGTCCGGCCGTGCAGGCTGTAGCCCACCTGGTAGACAGCCCGGTCGGTCTTGGTGACGCCGTCCTCGATGAACACGGTCAGCACGCCGACGGGGACCCTTCCGGTCTCGGCCTTGGTCTTGCGCAGACCGTCCTCGACCCAGCTCACCTCCAGGCGCGGATTGCCGGTGGTCTCGACGCTGCTGGCGCGCACCTGCCTGGGAAACCAGATGGTCTGGGTCTGGATCACCTGCTCGGGCCGCTGGGAGGCCAGGCGGATGCGGTCGCCCGAGCCTTCCAGGGTTCCGGTCATCAGGAAGGTCTGCTTCAGCGCATTGGCGCGGGCCTCCACCTGGCGCTCACGCGCGGCGAGGGCCTTTTCCCGGGAGGTCTGGGTCCGTTCCCGATGGCTGTCCCAGTAGCCGAGGACGGCCACGACCACGGCCACCACGCCAACGATCTCCGCCAGGCTCAGCCAGCGCAGGGGCAGGCGCTTCTTGCGGGGTGCGTCGCTCAATCTGGTCTCCATTGGCCGCATGCGTCGGATCCGGCCGCTCGAGCCGGTCGCAAGGAGCTAAAGGCGGATTGAGGACGAAGCGAGGCGTCAGCCGCGTTTTGAGCGCCTGGCCTTCTTGTCGGACTTGCCGGAGTCTTTGACGTCCTCGTCTTCCGCCACCTCGACCTTGGCCGCGGCCAAGGGCGCGTCCCAGCGGGCGTCGATGTATTTCTGGCCGGTGGCCAGGGCGTCCAGGGTGCGGGACTCCTGGCCGAACTTCTTCTGGTAGGTCCAGTAGGCGGCCATGACGTGTTCGACGTAGTTGCGGGTCTCCGGCGCCGGCATGCACTCGATGACCATCAGGCTCTCATCGTCGTCGCCGAGCATCCGGGCGGTCTTCTGCAGGGTGGCCGGCCCGCCGTTATAGGCGGCCACCGTGCGCAGGATGTCGTAGCCGACCCCTTCGCCCATCAGCCAGGTGACATAGTCCTGGCCGACCTTGAGGTTGTAGCTTGCGTCGAACAACGGGCTCATGTCGTCGCGCAGCCGGGCGTTGCCAGTGGCGTGGGCCGCGGTGTCGGGCATCAGCTGCATCAGGCCGACCGCGCCGGCCGGCGATACGACGCCGGGATTGAAGCGGCTCTCCTGGCGCACGATGGCGTAGACCAGCGCCTTGCTGATCTTGAAGCCCTCGCGCGGGTTCAGGTTCGGGGTCGGATAGTCGGGCTGGACCCGGCGGCGCGCGGGTCCGGCGGCGGCCATGTCCTGGGCCAGGCCCTCGTTGATGACGGCCGCCAGTTGCATCCAGCGCGCCCGGTCTTCCGGGGTGCGGGCCAGCGCCAGGCCGGCGCGGAGCTCCTGGCCGGCCTCGGGCACGCGCCCGATCTGGGCCAGGGCGGCGGCGCGGTGAGCCCGGGCGTCGTCCCGCATCATCCTGGTCACGTCGGCGGTGGGGCCGCCGTAGGAGGCCTTGAGAACATTGCGGGCTCGCGGCTGATAGGCCCGGGCCTCCGACAGCGGCGTTGCGGGACCGAGGCCGCGCAGGGCCACCTGACGCTCGGCGATCATGCCGTAGAAGGTGTGGGGCGACCCGGCCGCCTGGCGCAGATGGGTCGCGGCCCGGTCGGAATGGCCGCCGGCCTCGGCGGCGCGGGCCGCCCAATAGGCGCCGCCGGCGCGGACCCAGATATCTTCCTCGGTGTCCTGGGCCAGCTGCGACAGATAGGTCTCGGCATGGTCGTAGCGGCGCAGGCGATAGGCGGCCATGCCGGCGATCCAGCGTTCGCCGACCGCCCGGGCCAGCTCCAGGGCGCGCTTGGAGTCGCCGGAATAGAAGGCCTCGCGGGCAAGGCGGGCGTTGTCGGCGTCGAAGGGGCCGCCGGAGCCCGGAGGCACCAGTTCGATCTTGCTCCAGTCGGTCCCGATCAGGCCGGGCACGGCGGGGGCGGCCAGGTCCGGCGTCTTGCGCTTGCTGGCCAGGGTGTAGATGCGCTCAGCCACCGGCAGGTCGGCGTAGCGCGACAGCCAGCCCGACAGCTCGTCGAAGTTCGACTTGTGCGCCGTCGGGTGCATCAGGCCGCGATAGGTGACGTAGCCCGAGAGCGACGGGTCGCTGATCTCGATGGCCTGCATGGTGGCGTCGATGAAGTCGCCGCGGTCGACCGCCTCGAAGGCCCGGGCGTAGGCCTGGGCGTCGGCTGGCGTCAGGACTTGCGGGCTGCCGGCCAGCGCCTTTCCCGCGATCGTGGCGCAGATCAGGGCCAGGGCCGCGATCCGCACGCGCTTGGTCTGCGTCATGCCCACTCTCACGCCGCCGCGTCTTCGCTGGTCTGGCGTGACCCTTTTTCTCAACGACCTGGGAGGTTTAGAGCCCTTATTGATGAAGAGAAAGTGCGTTCGCGCCGCAGGAGGCGCCGTTAAGGACGTTCCGGCCGATTCAGGCGCTCGGTGAGCGTCAGCAGATCACTCCACGCCTTCTTCTTGGCCGCCGGTTGGCGCAGCAGGAAGGCGGGGTGCAGGGTGGGCATGGCCGGCAGCTCGATGGCGCCGTCGGCGGACTTCCATTCAAACCAGCGGCCGCGCAGGGAAAGGATGCCTTCCTCCCGCTTGAGCATGGACTTCGCCGACGGCCCGCCCACCAGCAGCAGCATGCGCGGCTTCAGCAGTTCGATGGCCCGCTCGAGGAACGGCGCGCAGACCAGCTGCTCCCCGGGGGAGGGATTGCGGTTGCCGGGCGGGCGCCAGAACACCGAATTGGTGATGAAGACCTGGTCGGTCAGGCCGGCGGCGGCGAACATCCGGTCCAGGAGCTGGCCGGCGCGGCCCACGAAGGGCTGACCCTGGATGTCCTCCTCCTGTCCCGGTCCCTCGCCGATCACCATCAGGGGTGCGGTGAGCGAGCCGCGATAGAAGACCGACTGGCGCGCGGCGCCTTCGAACTTCAGCGGACAGCCATCGAAGGCCTCGATGGCGGCCTTCAGGGCCTCCAGGTCCGGCGCGGCGGCGGCCAGGCGTTTCGCCTCGGCGACGGCGCTGGAAACGTCGGGACCGGCGACCGGGGCTGCGCGGGCGGCGATCGGGGCGGCCACCGGCTTCTCCGGCAGGCGGATCGGGGCGATCTTGCCGGCCTCGATGCGGTCGTAGGGCTCGTCCAGCAGCATGGCGTCGACGCCGGCCTCGGCCCAGAAGGCGAGCAGGCTTTCGGCGGCGATGTCACGGGAGGCGGGGATCATGCGTCCTTGTAATCGTTGTTGCGACGGAGTTCACCCTTGACCGGCGACCGGCAAGCTTCCGATAAGTCGGCGAACGGATCAACGCCGCGCGGCGTAAGGGGAGGGGAACCCCTGACGCGTGGCCCAGAGGAGTTGAGGGGATCATGAGCGACGTCATCGAACGCGAGGCCATGGAGTACGACGTGGTGATCGTCGGCGCCGGCCCCTCGGGGCTCTCGGCCGCCATCCGCCTCAAGCAACTGGCCGAGAAGGCGGGCGTGGAGCTCACCGTGGCCGTTCTCGAAAAGGGCTCCGAGGTCGGCGCCCATATCCTGTCCGGTGCGGTCATCGATCCCAGCGGCATCAACGAACTGCTGCCGAACTGGCAAGAGCTGGGCGTTCCGCTGGAGACCAAGGTCACCCGCGACAAGTTCGTGATGCTCGGCCCGCAGGGCGAGCTGGACATCAGCTTCCTGCCCTTCCCCAAGTGGATGCTGAACCACGGCAACTACATCGCCAGCCTTGGCAACGTCTGCCGCTGGCTGGGCCAGCACGCTGAGAGCCTTGGCGTCGAGATCTATCCCGGCATGGCCGCCTCCGAGGTGGTCTATAACGAGGACGGCTCGGTGAAGGGCGTCGTCGCGGGCGTCTTCGGCGTCGGCAAGGACGGCCAGCCCGGCCCGGACTACCAGCCCGGCATTGAACTGCACGCCAAGTACACCTTCATCGGCGAGGGCGTCCGCGGCTCCCTGGCCAAGCAGCTGCAGGCCAAGTTCGGCCTGACCGAGGGCCGCGATCCGCAGAAGTTCGGCATCGGCATCAAGGAACTCTGGCAGGTCCCAGACGACAAGTTCGAGGCGGGCCTGACCCAGCACACCTTCGGCTGGCCGCTGGACAACGCCACCGGTGGCGGGTCCTTCATGTACCACTTCGGGGACAACTACGTGGCCATCGGCTTCGTGCTGCACCTGAACTACAAGAACCCCTGGCTCTCGCCCTTCGACGAGTTCCAGCGCTTCAAGACCCACCCGACGATCCGTGGTTATCTGGAAGGCGGCAAGCGCATCTCGTACGGCGCGCGCGCCATCACCGAGGGCGGTTCGCAGTCGCTGCCGCAGCTCTACTTCCCGGGCGGCGTGCTGCTGGGCTGCTCGGCCGGCATGGTCAATGTCCCGCGCATCAAGGGCAGCCACAACGCGGTCAAGAGCGGCATGCTGGCCGCCGAGGCCGCCTTCGCCGCCATCAGCGAGGGCCGTTCGGGCGACGCGCTCACCAGCTACGAAGAGGCCTACAAGAAGTCCTCGATCCACAAGGAGCTGTGGAACGTCCGCAACTTCAAGCCGCTGTGGTCGAAGTTCGGCACCATCCCGGGCCTGGTCCTGGGCGGCGCTGACGCCATGATCGCCACCATCTTCGGCGGCTGGTCGCCCTGGGGCACGCTGAAGCACGGCAAGTCGGACGCCGAATCCACCGGCCTGGCCAAGGACTACAAGCCGATCGTCTATCCCAAGCCCGACAACGAGTTCAGCTTCGACAAGCTCTCGAGCGTGTTCCTGTCGGCGACCAACCACGACGAGAACCAGCCCGCCCACCTGAAGCTGAAGGACCCCAGCGTCCCGATCGAGGTGAACCTGCCCCGGTTCGCCGAGCCGGCGCGCCTCTACTGCCCGGCGGGCGTCTACGAGGTGCTCTACGACGAGGCCGGCCAGAACCCGAAGTTCCAGATCAACTTCCAGAACTGCGTCCACTGCAAGACCTGCGACATCAAGGATCCGTCGCAGAACATCGTCTGGACCACGCCGCAGGGCGGGGACGGCCCCAACTACCCGAACATGTAGGGCAAAAGGGCGCTGAGGCGCCTGCCAAGCTTGCGGCGCGGACGGAAAGCGGTGAGGTTCTGCCCCATGCGTAAACTGCTCGTCTGTGCCGCCCCGCTCCTCCTGCTGGCCGCCTGCGCCACGCAGCCAGCCGATGATCTCGCCAGTCTCTCCGATCCGGGCGGGTC
The DNA here is from genome assembly GCF_042714595.1 of Phenylobacterium ferrooxidans. Taxonomy (NCBI): domain Bacteria; kingdom Pseudomonadati; phylum Pseudomonadota; class Alphaproteobacteria; order Caulobacterales; family Caulobacteraceae; genus Phenylobacterium; species Phenylobacterium ferrooxidans. The sequence goes on from NZ_JAOTJD010000025.1 coordinate 11,038, forward strand.
CTCCTATGGCCTGTTCCTGGCCGGCCAGAGCGCCCTGAACGACGGACGCGGCGCTCAAGCCGCGGCCTATTTCGAACAGGCCCAGGCCGGCGGCGCGGAAGACGAACTGATCTCCGAGCGGGCGTTCACCGCCGCCATCCTGGCCGGGGACATCACCAAGGCCGCGGCGCTTGCGCCCTCCGGCGAGGGGTCTTCTGAATCCGGCAAACGGCTGGGCCGCGTGGTCGAGGCCGTGGAGGCCATGTCCACCAACCAGGGCAAGGCGGCCAGGGCGCTGTTGGCGCCCGAAGGCATGGGGTTCCCGCACAAGGGCGCCGCGGCTCTGCTAGGCCCCTGGGCCTCGGCGATGGCGGGTGACGCCACCGGCGCGGTGGTGCGGCCCGAACTGCGTAACGACAAGGTTGTGGAGTATTTCGGCCTGCTGGGGCAGGCCTTCCTCTATGAGCGCGCCAAGCGCTACGACGAGGCCGAGACCGACTTCAAGGCGCTCACCGGCGGCGAAAATCCCGGCGACCTGGTCCTGCTGGCCTATGGCGGCTTCCTGGAACGGCGCGGCAAGCGCCTCGACGCGATCGCGGTGTACGACAAGGGGCTGGCCGACGAGCCGTCCAACTCCACCCTGCTGGCCGCCAAGGCGCGCGCCGCGGCGGGCAAGTCGGCCCCGCCGGCGCCGACCCTGCGCCAGGGCGCGGCCCAGGCGCTGATGCCCCCGGCGGCCACCATGCTGGCCGCCAAACAGGAACAGATCGGCCTGGCCTATCTGCGCCTGGTCCTGCGGCTGGATCCCAACCGCAACGACGCCTGGCTGATGGTGGGGGACCTGATGGAGACCGCGGGCGACCTCGACGCCGCCCGCGAGGCCTATGCCAAACCCAAGCCTGGTTCTCCGGAATACGCGGCAGGCCGAGCCAAGCTGGCCTGGAGCTACCTCAAGGCCAAGGACAACGAGACAGCCCTGAAGATGGCCCGCGAGGCCGCCGCCTCGGGCGATCTTGACTCCAAGGTCACCCTGGCCGACATGCTGCGGGTCAATGAGCAGTATCCCGAGGCCATCCAGATCCTGACCGAGGTGATGGCGGCCCGGCCCGGCGACTGGCGGCTGCTCTATTCGCGCGGGGTGAACTATGACCGCGCGGGGCGCCCGAAGGAGGGTGAGGCCGATCTGCGCGCCGCCCTCAAGATCCGCCCCGACGACAGCGAGATGCTGAACTATCTCGGCTACACCTGGATCGACCGCGGCGAGCACCTGTCCGAGGCCCTGGGCATGGTCCAGCGGGCCGCGGCCTCGAACCCCAAGTCGGGCGCCATCATCGACAGCCTCGGCTGGGCCTACTACCGGCTCGGCGACTACAAGAAGGCCGTCGAGAAGCTTGAGGAAGCCATTGAGCTGGAGGCCGGCGATCCGGACATCAACAATCACCTGGGCGACGCCTACTGGCGTGTCGGCCGCCGCGACGAGGCGGAATTCCAGTGGAAACGGGTCCTGACCCTCGACCCTGACGCCAAGATGAAGGCCGAGGTGTCGGCCAAGCTGGCCTCTGGTCTGGGCCCCATGGGGCCGGCCCAGAGCCCCCGCGTCGCCGGACCCTAGGCCGATGGCTGGCGACACCCTGGCGCCCGCCAAGATCAATCTCTTCCTGCACGTCGGCGCGCCGGGCGCCGACGGCTATCACCCCATCTGCAGCCTGATGGTCTTCGCCGACGCCGGCGACCGGGTGACCCTGCATGAGGGCGACGCCCTGGCCGTGAAGGTGCGGGGCCCCTTCGCCGGCCAGCTGACGGGGGAGGGCGACAATCTGGTCCTGCGCGCGGCCCGCGCCCTGCTGGCCGAGGCCAGGGGACCGCAGGTCCCAAAGGCCTTCATTCTGGACAAGCGCCTGCCGGTGGCGGCGGGTTTGGGAGGCGGATCCAGCGACGCCGGCGCGGCCCTGCGCCTGATGCGCGAGGACATGACCCCGCGTCTGGATGACGCCGAGCTGGAGGCCGTCGCCGCCCGCCTCGGCGCCGATGGCGCGGCCTGTCTCTGGGGCCGGCCGGTCGTGGCGGAGGGACGGGGCGAGCGGCTGTCACCGGCTCCCGGTCTGCCGATCCTGGAAGCCGTGCTGGTCAATCCTGGCGTCTCGGTCTCGACACCCGCGGTCTACGGCGCCTTCGACGCCGCCAGCGTCTTCGGCGACGTTGAGCCTCCGACCCTGCCCGAGGCCTTCGAGAGCGTCGAGGAGGTGGCGGGCTGGCTCGCCACCACCCGCAATGACCTGGAGGCGGCCGCCGTGGCCCTGGCCCCGGAGATCGGCGATGTGCTGGCCACGCTCTCCGACGAGCCGGAGGCCCTGATCGCCCGCATGTCGGGCTCCGGCGCCACCTGTTTCGCCCTCTGCCAGAGCGAGGTCGAGGCCGAGACCCTGGCCGAGCGGATCATGGCCATGAAGCCCGACTGGTGGGTCCAGCGCTGCCGCCTCGGCGGCCCCTGGACCTGAGTCGTGGAGACCACCCGGCTGCGCCTGCGCCAGCTGACGCCGGATGACCTCGAACACCTGGTCGCTCTACATGGCGACCCAGAGGTCATGGCCTTCATCACTGGTGCGGGCGAGACCCGGGAGATTGTCGAGACACGGAGCCTGCCCGACCTGCTGAGCCGCCGCACCTGGCTCCTGTTCGAGGCGGAGACCTTCCTCGGTTGGGCCTCGTTGCGGCTTGAGGGGGACGAGGCGGAGCTAGGCTATCGGCTGATCCGCGCCGCCTGGGGGCGTGGCTACGCCAGCGAAGTGGCCCGCGCCCTTGTCGATCTGGGTTTCCGCCAACTGGGGCTCGCCCGCATCTGGGGGCAGACCATGGCGGTCAATCTGGGCTCCCGGCGGGTGATGGAGAAGGCGGGCCTGACCTATGTCCGCACCTTCCACCTGGCCTGGGACGATCCCCTGCCGGGCGCGGAGCAGGGCGAGGTGGAGTACGCGCTGCTGCGCGCCGACTGGCGGTAGCCCAAACGAAAACGGGGGCCCCGAAGGACCCCCGTTCCCAACGCTCTGGGTTGACGTGGACTATTCGTGCAGGGCTTCGCCGTGCAGCGAGAGGTCCAGACCCTCGACTTCGCCCTCTTCCGAGACGCGCAGTCCAGTGGTGAACTTGACCACGAACAGGATGATCAGGGTGACCACGCCGGACCAGGCGATGGTCGCGACGATGCCCAGGGCCTGCTTGGCGACGCTGGCGCCTTCACCCAGGCTGTTGATGGCCGGGTCGGCCAGGGCGCCGGTGAGCAGGGCGCCGACGATGCCGGCGATCCCGTGCACGCCGAAGGCGTCGAGGCTGTCGTCATACTTCAGCAGGCGCTTGAGCCAGACCGCGCCGACATAGGCCGCGCCGCCGCCGATGATACCGATGATCAAGGCGCCTTGCGGGTTCACGAAGCCGGCGGCCGGGGTGATGGCGACGAGACCCGCCACCGCACCGGAGGCCAGGCCCAGCATGCCGGGCTTCTTGCGCTCGACCCATTCCACGATCATCCAGGCCAGGGCGGCCGCGGCGGCCGCGATCTGGGTGTTGAGCATGGCGGCGGAAGCGATGCCGTCCGCGGCCCATTCCGAACCGGCGTTGAAGCCGAACCAGCCGACCCACAGCAGGCTGGCGCCGATCATGGTGTAGACTAGGTTGGAAGGCGCCATGTTTTCCGCGCCGTAGCCCCTACGCTTGCCGAGAACCAGGGCGCACATCAGGCCGGCGACGCCCGCATTGATGTGAACGACGGTGCCGCCGGCGAAGTCCAGGACGCCCTCGCCCGAGAGCCAGCCGCCGCCCCAGACCCAGTGACAGACCGGCGCGTAGACGAAGATCGCCCACAGGGCGGTGAAGAGCAGCAGGGCCGAGAACTTCATGCGCTCAGCGAAGGCGCCGGCGATCAGGGCCGGCGTGATGATGGCGAAGGTCATCTGATAGACGATCCACAGCATCTCCGGCAGACCCTTGGCGGCCGAGAAGGCCGTCTCGGTGGTGACGCCGTTGAGGAACAGCACGTCGAAGGAGCCGACGTACTTGTTCAGGTTCTCATCGGGGTTCACGCCGAAGGCCATGCTGTAGGTGATGGCCATCCAGACGATCGTCACCACGCAGGTGACGGCGAAGGACTGGGCCACCGTTGCGATGACATTCTTGCGGCGGACCATGCCGCCGTAGAACAGCGCCAGGCCCGGAATGGTCATCATCAGGACCAGGGCCGTGGAGGTCAGGATCCAGGCCGTGCCGGAGCCGTCCAGTTCGAGCTTGACCTGGTGAGCCAGCAGGGCCGGAGCCGCCTCGGCGGCGGCCGGAGCCTCGGCGGCCGGGGCTTCTTCAGGCGCGGGCGCAGCGGCTTCCGGCGCGGGCGCGGCGGCCTCGGCGGCGGGCGGCGCGGCGTCCTGTGCGAAGGCCGGGAACGCCAAGGGCGCTCCGACCAGGGTGGCGGCGGCCAACAGGCCCGCCAGCCGCTTAAATCCGAGTGTTTTCATTTGCTATCCCCTTGTCCCGATGAGTTCGCGCTGCGCTCTAGAGCGCCGCAGTGCCGGACTCGCCGGTCCGAATGCGAACCGCGTCCTCGACATTGAGGACGAAGATCTTCCCGTCTCCGATCTTGCCGGTGGCGGCGGCGGCCTTGACGGCTTCCACGGCCTTGGCCGCGGCGCTGTCGTCGACGACCGCTTCCAGCTTCACCTTGGGGACGAAGTTCACCTGGTACTCAGCGCCCCGGTAGATCTCCGTCTGCCCCTTCTGCCGGCCGTAGCCCTTAACTTCCGAGACCGTCAGCCCCTCGACGCCGGCGGCGACGAGCGCTTCGCGCACATCGTCCAGCTTGAAGGGTTTGACGATCGCCATGATCAGTTTCATCGCTCGCTCCTGCGCAGCCCCAAAGATCGGCACGCCCGTGGTGAATTCCCGACCCGTCGCGAGTTCAGCCCCCTCGACGGCATGACGACGCTATCGAGACACGCCGGTGACGGCGGACGCCCGGTAACTATTGATCAAGGAAAAGTCGTCGGGCGCCTTATCGGCAGGCACATCGCCCAGGGGGTGATCAATTGTTGCGCAGAAAGCGCCTCCACGCCGCGCTCCGCCCTGGTCAAGCTGCAGGGGACCACCCTTCGCGCGCGGTTCACGAACCCGTGATCTGAGCAACCGCAGGCGGCGCCGTGCGCTGTTTGCCGCGACAGGCCGAGCTTTCCTGCAGGCTCGGTGAGTGGGGGCATCCATTCACCCCGTCATGAGAACCCGATGTATTTGAACCGTATCCTGACCACGACCGCCGCCCTGGCCCTGATGGCCAGCGCCGCGCAGGCGCAAACCGCCACCAAGCCCGCCAAGGCGCCGGCCGCCGCCGTATCGACCGCGAAATCGACAGCCGCTCCCGCAGCCGCGCCGCCGGCCGGCGCGACCGCTGAAACGGCCGCCGCGGGCTCCGCCCAGGTTGTCGCCGCCGGAGACATCGTGGCCACCGCCAAGGCCTCGGGCCAGTTCACGACCTTCCTGAAAGCCGCCGAGGCCACGAACCTCACCAGCCTGCTCAGGGACAACAAGAACCTGACTGTGTTCGCCCCGACCGACGCCGCCTTCGCGGCGCTGCCGGCCGGCGAACTCGACAAGCTGATGCTGCCCGAGAACAAGGCCCAGCTTCAGAAGGTGCTGATCTACCACGTCATCAACGCCAAGGTGCCCGCGAGCGAGTTCAAGGGCGCCACCCGCAAGGCGGCGACCGTCGCCGGCCCCTCCGTCGAACTGGCGGGCGGCGCGACGCTCAAGGTCAATGACGCCGAAATCGTCCAGGCCGACGTGAGGGCCACCAACGGCATCATCCACGTCGTGGACAAGGTCCTGATGCCGCCGGGCGCCATGGCTGCCGTCAATTCCGCCGTCTCCGCCTCGGCCACCACGACGGCGCCGCCGACCAGGGAGCCGAGCACCCTGCCGGCCACCCAGGTGATGCCGAAAACCAAATAGTCGGGGCTACCCGGCGCGTATCGCGCCGGGTTCTTCAGGAACCACCAGGAGCAACGATCATGACTTTCAAGACTCTTCTCGCCGCCGCGGCCGCCACCGCACTGATGGCCGGCGCCGCCCAGGCTCAGACCATGACTCAGCCGGCCGACTCCTCCATGCCGCCCATGACGACGCCGGCCGGTGACCCCGCGCCGACAATGGACAGCGCCACCACCGAAACCTCGGTGGAGGGCACGTCCTCCACCAGCGTCACGACGCCGATGGCAAGCACGGGTGCGACCGCCGATGCATCTGCCACTCTGACCACCACGACGGTGACCAATGGCCCCGTGGCCGACACGCCGGAGAACCGCGCGCTCTACAAGCCCCTGTCGCGCGCCGGCAATCGTACGGCCGCCAAGGGTAACTAAAGACTCCCCTACGTGGGTTGAAGCAGAGGTCGGCGGGCCCTATGGTCCGCCGACTTTTTTTGCGCCTGCGAAACAGCCCATATGCCCACCGACAAGCCGCTTTCATTTCAGGGTCTTATCCTGAAATTGCACGACTATTGGAGCCGTCAGGGCTGCGTGATTCTGCAGCCGCACGACGTGGAGGTCGGCGCTGGGACCCTGCACCCGGCCACGGTCCTGCGCGCGCTCGGTCCCAAGTCCTGGCGGGCGGCCTATGTGCAGCCCTCGCGCCGCCCCGGCGACGGCCGCTATGGCGAGAACCCCAACCGCCTGCAGCACTACTACCAGTACCAGGTGATCCTGAAGCCGAACCCCGACAACCTGCAGGAGCTCTATCTGGGCAGCCTGGAGGCCATCGGGCTGAACACCCGCCTGCACGACATTCGCTTCGTCGAGGACGACTGGGAGAACCCCACGGTCGGGGCCTGGGGCCTGGGCTGGGAGGTCTGGTGCGACGGCATGGAGGTGAGCCAGTACACCTACATGCAGCAGGTGGGCGGCCTGGACGTCTTCCCGGTGGCCGGCGAACTGACCTACGGGCTCGAGCGCCTGGCCATGTACATCCAGGGCGTGGACAACTTCGCCGACCTGGCCTTCAACGATCCCGACGGCCCCGAGCCCAAGACCTATGGCGACGTTTTCCTGGAAAATGAGCGCCAACATTCCGAGGCCAATTTCCACGGCTATGACGTGGAAACCCTGAAGCGCCAGTTCGAGGACATGGAGATCCAGGTCCCGCGCCTGCTGGCCATGACCGGTCCCCAGGGCCAGGCCATCGTCCTGCCGGCCTATGACCACGTGCTGAAAGCCAGCCACCTGTTCAACCTGATGGACGCGCGTGGCGCCATCGCCGTGGCCGAACGCCAGAGCTACATCGGCCGCATCCGCGACCTGACCAAGATGTGCGCCCTGGCCTGGGTGAAGAATGAGGGGGGCAACGGCCTCCCCGACGCCGAGCAGGTTGCGAAGTAGGACCATGCCCCAGCTTCTGATCGAACTGTTCTCCGAAGAGATCCCCGCGCGCATGCAGGCCCAGGCCGCGCGCGACTTCGAACGTCTGGCCCGCGAGCACCTAGCGGGCGAGGGCCTGATCCCGGAGGCCGTGAAGTCCTTCGGCGGCCCCCGCCGCCTGACCCTGGTGGCCGAGGGCCTGCCGGCCACGCAAGGCGACCGCCATGAGGACCGCAAGGGCCCCCGCGTCGGGTCCCCGGACCAGGCCATGGAAGGCTTCCTGCGCTCTACCGGCCTGACCCGCGAGCAACTGGTGGAGAAGGACGGCGTCTGGTTCGCCCACATCCACCGCCAGGGTCGCCCGACGCCTGAGATCATCGCCGAGATGGTCGAGAAGATCGTCCGCGACTTCCCCTGGCCCAAGTCCATGACCTGGGGCCGCGGAACCCTGCGCTGGGTGCGGCCGCTGAAGCGCATCGTCTGCGTCTTCGACGGCGAGGTCGTGCCCTTCACCGTCGACGGCGTCGAGGCCGGCAATATCACCGAGGGCCACCGCTTCATGGGCTCGGGTCAGCCCTTCAAGGTGCGCGACTTCGACGAATACGCCGAGAAGCTGGCCAAGCACTTCGTGATCCTGGATCCCGAGGAACGCAAGGACCGCATCCTGGACGGCGCCAAGACCCTCTGCTTCGCGCGCAATCTGGACCTGGTGGACGACGAGGGCCTGCTGGACGAGGTGGCGGGCCTGGCCGAGTGGCCGACCCCGGTGCTGGGCGACATGGAGCCGGCGTTCCTGGACCTGCCGCCGGAGGTCATCCGCACCTCCATGCGCACCCACCAGAAGTATTTCGCGGTCCGCGATCCCTCCACCGGCAAGCTGGCGCCGCACTTCCTGACCGTGGCCAATATCGAGGCCGCCGACGGTGGCAAGGTGATCGCGGCGGGCAACGCCAAGGTGCTGTCGGCGCGCCTGTCGGACGCCCGCTTCTTCTGGGATGAGGACCGCAAGACCGCCCTGGAAGACCGCCTGGAGAAGCTGAAGGGCGTCACCTTCCACGCCAAGCTGGGCAGCCTCTATGAGCGGGTCGAGCGGCTGGAGCTGCTTTCCAAGGCCATTGCGCCCCGGGTAGGCGCCGATGTCGCCAAGGCCGTGCTGGCCGCGCGCCTGGCCAAGGCCGACCTCGGCACAGGCATGGTCGGCGAGTTCCCCGAACTGCAGGGCCTGATGGGCGGCTACTACGCCCGTGAGGAAAAGATCAGCGGCGTCGTCGCCGACGCCATCCGCGATCACTACCGCCCGGTCGGCGCCAATGACGAGGCGCCCGACACGCCGGTCACCATGGCCGTGGCCCTGGCCGAAAAGCTCGACACGCTGACGGCCTTCTTCGCCATCAACGAGAAGCCCACCGGCTCCCGCGACCCCTACGCCCTGCGCCGCGCGGCGCTAGGCGTGATCCGCATCCTGCTGGGCTCCGAAGCCCGCGCCCCGGTCCGTGAGCTGGTGGGGGACTGGTACCGGTCCCTGCGCTGCTTCGTCGATCCGGGCCGCGCCCTCTACGTCTCCACCAAGCGCACCACCGGTTATCTGGGTCCGCTGTCGCGCAGTCCCTCGGAGGTCTTCGAGACCTATGTCGAGGAGTTCGAGGACGCCCTGCTTGAGGGCAAGCCCTATGTCGTGGTCACCGAGGAAGACTTCGACATCCGCTTTGATCGTTCGGCCGCGGCCGGCGACGCGCCCGAGGGCGAGGTGATCTACGAATTCCGCCCCTACGGCGTGGTGGCCGACGAGGTCATGGCCTTCTTCGCCGACCGCCTGAAGGTGGTGCTTCGCGACCAGGGCAAGCGCCACGACCTGGTGGACACGGTCTTCGCCCTCGGCGACGACGACCTGGTGCGGATCGTGGCCCGTGTCGAGGCCCTCGACGGCTTCCTCAAGACCGAGGACGGCAAGAACCTGCTGGCCGGCGAGAAGCGGGCCCGCCAGCTGCTGCAGGCCGAGGAAAAGAAGGGCCCGCTGCCAGCTGGGCCGGCGGTCGGCATGGCCGGCGCCTCGCCCGAGGAGACCGCCCTGGTCGGGGCGATTTCCCTTGCGGAACCCGCGGTGGCGCGTGCATTGCACAACGAAGATTTCGCGGGCGCGATGCGTGCTCTGTCGGGACTTCGCGGGCCTGTGGACGCCTTCTTCGAGAAGGTTCTGGTGAACTCTGAAGTCGCGGCGGAACGTGAGAACCGTCTACGGCTTCTGGCACAGGTGCGGGACGCGATGGGTCGCGTCGCGGACTTCTCTTTGGTGACGGGTTAGGAGACCTCAAGGATGCCGACCGATACGCTGACGAAGTCGCGCTGGGTCTATTCCTTCGGCGGAGGCGGCGCCGATGGCGACGCGTCCATGAAGAACCTGCTGGGCGGGAAGGGGGCCAATCTCGCCGAGATGTCCTCCCTGGGCCTGCCTGTCCCTCCCGGCTTCACCATCACCACCGAAGCCTGCGTCCACTACTATTCCAACGACAAGACCTATCCCGAGGGCTTGAAGGAACAGGTGATCGCGGGCCTGGCCAAGGTGGAGACGATCACCGGCAAGGTGTTCGGCGACGCCGCCAACCCGCTGCTGGTTTCGGTGCGCTCGGGCGCCCGGGCCTCCATGCCCGGCATGATGGACACCGTCCTCAACCTGGGCCTCAACGACCAGACTGTGGAGGGGCTGGCCAAGCTGGCCGGTGACCGCCGCTTCGCCTTCGACAGCTACCGCCGCTTCATCCAGATGTACTCGGCCGTGGTCCTGGACCTGGACCACCACATGTTCGAGGACATCCTCGACGAGCAGAAGGAGCGCCTCGACGTCACCGTCGACACCGCCCTTTCCGCCGAGGACTGGGAAAAGGTCGTCGGCGCCTACAAGGCCGCCGTCGAGCGCGAGCTGGGCCACCCGTTCCCGCAGGATCCGCAGGCCCAGCTCTGGGGCGCCATCAGCGCGGTGTTCGCCAGCTGGATGAACGATCGGGCCAAGTTCTATCGCCGCATGCACGACATCCCCGAAAGCTGGGGAACCGCCGTCAATGTCCAGTCGATGGTGTTCGGCAATATGGGCGACTCTTCGGCCACCGGCGTCGCCTTCACCCGCAACCCCTCCACCGGCGAGGCCCGCCTCTACGGCGAGTTCCTCATCAACGCCCAGGGTGAGGACGTCGTGGCCGGCATCCGCACGCCCCAGGCCCTGACGCGGGCCGCCCGCGAGGAGATGGGCGAGAAGTCGCCGTCCATGGAGGAAGCCCTCCCGGACGTCTTCAAGGAGTTCAAGTCCGTCGTCGAGAAGCTGGAACAGCACTATCGCGACATGCAGGACATCGAGTTCACCGTGGAGAAGGGGCGCCTCTACATGCTCCAGACCCGCAACGGCAAGCGCACCGCCAAGGCGGCGCTGAAGGTCGCGGTGGATCTGGCCAACGAGGGCCTGATCACCAAGGAAGAGGCGGTGATGCGCATCGAGCCTGGTTCGCTCGACCAGCTGCTGCACCCCACCATCGATCCCGCGAGCCCGCGCGACGTCATCACCTCGGGCCTGCCGGCCTCGCCGGGCGCGGCCACCGGCAAGGTGGTCTTCGACGCCGACGAGGCCGAGAAGATGGCCGCCGCCGGCGAGTCCGTGATCCTGGTCCGCGAGGAAACCTCGCCGGAAGACATCCACGGCATGCATGCCGCCAAGGCGATCCTGACGGCCCGGGGCGGCATGACCAGCCACGCCGCCGTGGTGGCGCGCGGCATGGGCCGGCCCTGCGTCTCCGGCGCCAGCGAGCTCTATATCGACGATGCGGCCCAGACCTTCCGGGCCCGCAACCGCACCTTCAAGGCCGGTGACATCATCACCATCGACGGCTCCAAGGGCGAGGTGCTCTCAGGCGCCGTGCAGATGATCGAGCCGGAGCTGACGGGCGACTTCGCCGCCCTGATGGTCTGGGCCGACGCGATCCGCCGCCTGAAGGTCCGCGCCAACGCCGAGACCGCCACCGACGCCGCCGCCGCCCGCCAGTTCGGCGCCGAGGGCATCGGCCTGGTCCGCTCCGAGCACATGTTCTTCGACGCCGTGCGCATCGCCGCGGTGCGCGAGATGATCCTGGCCGACGACCGGGCCGGGCGGGAACAGGCCCTGGCCAAGATGCTGGTCATGCAGCGCGAGGACTTCGTCCAGCTGTTCTCCATCATGGAGGGCCTGCCGGTCACCTTCCGCCTGCTCGACCCGCCCCTGCACGAGTTCCTGCCCCACACCGCCGAGGATGTGGAGGCCGTTTCCAAGGCCACCGGCCTGGACGCCGCCAAGCTGCTGGCGCGCGCCAAGGAGCTGCACGAGGTGAACCCGATGCTGGGCCACCGCGGCTGCCGCCTGGGCGTGGCTTACCCTGAGATCTACGAGATGCAGGTCCGCGCCATCCTGGAGGCCGCCATCGAGGTGGTCGCCTCCGGCAAGGCCGCCCCGATCCCGGAGATCATGCACCCCCTGGTCTCCAAGGGCCTGGAGATGAAGTTCCTGCGCGAGCTCACCGACCGGGTCGCGAAACAGGTGATGGCCGAGAAAGGCGTCACCATCGACTACCGCGTCGGCACCATGGTGGAGCTGCCCCGCGCCGCCATCCGCGCCGACGACCTGGCCGAGCACGCCGAATTCTTCTCCTTCGGCACCAACGACCTGACCCAGACGACCTTCGGCATCAGCCGTGACGACTCCGGCCGCTTCCTGGGCGCCTATATCGACAAGGGCATCTTCGAGCGCGATCCCTTCGTGACCCTCGACCAGGAAGGCGTCGGCGACCTGATCCGCATCGCCGTGGAGCGCGGCCGCAAGACCCGCCCCGACATCAAGCTCGGCATCTGCGGCGAGCACGGCGGCGACCCGGCCTCCATCGACTTCTGCGAAAAGGTCGGCCTGGACTACGTCAGCTGCTCGCCGTTCCGGGTGCCGATCGCCCGTCTCGCGGCGGCCCAGGCCGCCATTGGCGAGCGCGAGAAAGACCGGTGAGGCGAGACCCCTCCGCAGCCCGGGCGCGCCTCGCCAGGGCCGCCCCCAAGGCGCTGCCGGCCGGGGCGATGGGAGCTGGCGCGATGGGCGCCGGAGCCGTGGGCGCGGTGGCCTTCGGCGCCTTCGCGGTCGGGGCCCTGGCCCTGGGCGTGTTGTCCATCGGCTACCTGGCCGTCGGCGGCCTGGCGCTGGGCCGCGGCCGCATCAAGCATCTCGAGATCGACGACCTCGTCGTCCGCAAACTGACCATAGTCGACGGCAAGCCTGGGGACCCGACATGACCGCACGCATTCACGGCGCGCTCTATCCCGCCCCCTCCGAGGGCCTGCCGCTGATCATCGCCATCTTCAAGGACGGCGAACTGGCCGGCTGCAACATCGCCGCCGACGAGGCCCAGGGCGAGGCGATGATCAAGACCGCCGTCGCCGAGCTGCAGCGCCTGGAAGTGATGTCCAACCTGCCCACCAACACCATCACCGTGCGCCGGCCGGTGCAGCCAAGGTAGGGATGGCCTCGCCGCGGCCTTGCCGCAGCGCCTGCCCGACCAGACAAGCCGAGCAGGGCCTGCCTCGATCACGGCCGCGCTGGTTATTTGATGACCCGCGCCTATCTTGCGGAAATGCCTAGTCTAATCCCGCTGGCCACCATCGGCTACGAGAGCCAGACTCAGGACGCGGTGATCGCCCGCCTGAAAGCCGCGAAGGTGTCAGTGCTGATCGACGTTCGGGCGGTGGCGGCGTCCCGTCGCGCCGGCTTCTCAAAGACCCTGCTGGCCGCCAGCCTCGCCGAGGCCGGGATCGAATACCTCCACCTGCGCCAGCTGGGCGCCCCCAAGCCCGGCCGCGACGCCGCGCGCATGGGGCGGGTGGCGGAGAGATCTTCGAGGCGCACATGGCCGAACCGGCCGCCCAGCTCGAACTCGCCCGGGCAACCGCCATCGCCGCCGAGCGAAAGACGGCGCTGCTCTGTTACGAGGCCGATCATTGCGGGTGCCATCGCAAGATCTTGGCCGACACGATCGCCGAGGACCTAGGCTGCGAGATCGAGAATCTGTAGCGCGCTGGTCGTTGATGCTCGGAGGGCGCTGGTCCAGACGCCCGTGAACACCTTCGGCGGTTCGGGCGAGTCCATGTGGCGCCCAGTCGCGCCAGGGCTCACTGGCTTTCGAACTCGGCGTCGATCACCAGCTCGATGGGGTCGGCGAACACGGGCGGCATGCCGAAGTCGGCCGGCTTGATCCTGGTGGTGGCGGTCATCCCGATGCGCGGTTTGCCGAAGCCCTTGCCGGCCCCCACCAGCACCACATCAAAGGTGATCGGCCTGGTCTTGCCCATCAGGGTGAGATCGCCGTCGACCTGGCCGTGGGTCGCGTCGGTCTTGCGGAAGGCTGTGGAGACGAAGGTCGCCGTCGGATTGATCTTGGCGCCCAGGTACTTGCTGGAGATGTCGGCGCCGAAGCCCGCGACATTGGTGACCACGGTTCCGGTCTCCACCGTTGCGGTGACCGAGGACTTGGCCGGCGAGGCGGGATCCCAGACCAGGGAGCCTGCCACCTTGTCGAAGCGGAAGACGCTGATCGAGTAGCCCATGTGAGGCACGCGGGCGAGAACCGACGCGTGGTCCTTGTCCAGCTTGTAGGTCCCGACAGGCGCCAGGCTGGCGTCGGGCTCACCGCAGAAAATTCCCGCCGGCACGCCGGGCGGGCAGGCGCCGTTGGCCGCCAGGGCCTGGCCGGCGAAGGCCTGGGAGATCGCCAGACTGGCGCTCACGGCCAGCAACGACTTCAGAAGATTGGTCATACCCAAGCACCCTTGTTTCCGGTGGTCCTGCCTCAAGGACGAACCGCCGAACGCACGCCCGACAATGGGCCTGACCCTTTTGTCAGGCGCCCGGGACCAGGACCAGGGACTCTCCGAGCAGCTCCTGCAGCAGCGCCGTCCGCGGATAGGGATGGTGCCGGTACTGGCGGAACCCCTCGGCCAGGGCCACGCCGAAATCGCGGCCCCGCCTGCGGGTCCAGGCCTCCATCGAAGCCTGGTGATCGCTGATGTCGTGCTGCTTGGAGACCCAGCTGTCCTGGCTCTTGTGGGCCGCGAGCATGGCCTGCTTGGTGGCGAAGTGGCTGCCCACGTCGACGCCGAAATCGGGGATCACCTTCACCCCCTCGCGGTCGCGGCCGCCGATGGGGTCCATGAAATAGAGGTGCGGGATGCCTGCGAGGATGGGCGCGTCGCCGGTCCTGTAGTTGGGGACTGAGGCGGCGAAACAGGCGTCGCGGACCAGCACGCTCACCGCCTCGTGGTCGGGGTGGTAGTCGGCCGGTGAGGCCGTCAGCACGATGTCCGGCGCGGCCCAGCGGATCATCTCGGTCACCCGACGCCGGCAGGGATCGTCGTTGAAGACGCAGAGGTCGGGGATGTCCGCGCAGCGATAGGCCGCCCCGATCAGCCCGGCCGCCGTGGCGGCCTCGGCCTTGCGGATCCGGGCGGTCTCGGCGGGCTCGGTCTCGTTGGAGCCGCAGTCCCCCGCCGTCACCGTGACGATCTTCAGGTCATGCCCACGGGCGGCCAGGACCGCCATCGTGCCTGCGGCCAAGGTCTCGATGTCATCGGGATGAGCGTGGATGGCGAGGATCGTGGTCATGGCGCACTTATCTCCCGACATCCGCCGCGCGGAAAGCCTGGACAAAAATCACCTGACAAGCCCGGGGTTATCTGGCTTTTTCCACCCCATATTCGGGAGGGTAGGGGCATGGCCCAATTCGATGCGGCCGCGGCGACGCAGGCCTATCTCGCCACATTGCCGCCGGAGGCCCACGCCAAGGCCACGGCCTATACGCAGGGCGGGCACTGGGTGCTGCTGTGGGCCGCCGTGGTGGCGGTGGTGGTCGCCTGGCTGGTGCTGAAGTCCGGCGTCCTGGTGAAGGTCCGCAACGGCGTGGAGGCCGGAAGGAGCCGCCCCTGGCTGGCGGTGGTCGCGGTCGTCGTCGTCGACATGGTGATCGAGGGCCTGCTGACCCTGCCCTGGGCGGCCTATGAGGACTGGTGGCGGCAGAAGTCCTACGGCCTCACCGACCAGGCCTTCGGCGGCTGGGCCGGCGAGACCCTGCTCATGCTGGCGATCTCCCTGGTCATGACCGTGGCCCTGGCATCCGGCGTCTACGCCTTGATGCGCAAGGCCCCCAAGACCTGGTGGGCCTGGGGCGGCGGCCTGGTGGCCGTGGCCTTCATGGTGATCATGGTGGTGTCCCCGGTGTTCATCGAGCCGCTGTTCAACACCTACACGCCCGCGCCTCCCGGTCCGGTTCGCGACACGGTGGTGACGATGGCCAACGCCAACGGCGTGCCCTCCGACAAGATCTATGTCTATGACGGCTCCAAGCAGTCCAACCGCTACACCGCCAATGTCTCGGGACTGTTCGGCACCGCCCGGATCGCCATGAGCGACACGATGTTCAAGCAGGGCGCCGACCTCGCCGAGGTTAAGGGCGTGGTGGGGCACGAGATGGGCCACTACGTCCACATGCACTCCATCTGGCTGGCCTCGGCCTTCGGCGCCCTTGCCCTGGTGCTGTTCTTCCTGGTGGACCGGTTGTTCGCGCCGGTCGCGCGGCTGCTGGGCGCCAGGGACATCAGCGGGGTTTCCGACCCCGCCGGCCTGCCGGTGGTCTGGATCATCATGGCCGTGCTGGGCCTGCTGGCGACGCCCATCACCTCGTCCCTGATCCGGGTGGCCGAGACCGACGCCGACCGGTTCTCGCTGGAACGCTTCAACGAGCCGGACGGACTGGCCAAGGCCCTGGTAAAGACGATCGAATATCGCGCCGCCACCCCGTCGAAGCTGGAGGAGGTGCTGTTCTACGACCATCCTTCCGTCGGCAGCCGTGTCCGCATGGCGATGGACTGGAAGGCCGCCCATCCCCCCAAGAGTGAGCCGATCTACTGACCCAGCGCATCCTTTCCTACGACGAGGCCAGCCGCGCGGCGCTGGCTGGCGACACCGAGGCCCAGATGGCCCTGGCCGAGGCCCTGGACAGCCAGGGCCAGGGCAAGGCCGCCCTCGACTGGATGGTCCGCGCCGCCCAGGGCGGCTGGATGCCGGCGGTCTCACGGCTGGGACTGTGGCAGTTGGTGGGGCATATCACCCCCCAGGCCCCGGCGCTTGGCGTCGGCCGCATCATCCAGGCCGCCCAGGCCGGCGATCCCTTCGGCCTGCACCTTGCCGCCATCGTCGATTCCGGCGCCATCGGCACGCCGCGCAATATCGGCCGCGCCCTCTATTGGCTGGCCCGCGCCGCGGCGCTTGGGGACGGCCGCGCCGCCTGCCAGCTTGGCCTGCTTTGCGGTGACGAGCCCTTGGCCCACGCCGCCCTGTCGGCCGCCGCCATCACCGGCTTCGAGCCGGCCATCGCCGCCCTGGGCGCCCGGGGCGTCGTGCCCGCGCCCACCGACTGGGACGCCGTGGCTGCGGCCGCCGACCTTTCCGATTTCGCCGCGCCGGTCAGTCGCGTGGTGGAGAGCGAGAGCCCGCGCATCCTGTCGGTCCCCGGCCTGCTGCCGCTCTGGATGTGCGACTACGCCATGGCTCTGGCCGAGCCGGCCCTGGGCCGCGCCCTGGTGCTCACCGACGACGGGTCTGAACAGGAGCGTGGCGAGCGCTCCAACCGGGTCATGCACTTTGGCCTGGTGGACTCAGACGTCGTCCTGGAGCTGATGAACCTGCGCATCAGCCAGGCCGCCGAGATGCCGCCGGAGAACGCCGAGGGGCTGGGCGTGCTGCACTACGCGCCCGGCGAACGCTACCGGCCGCACATGGACTACATTCCCGACACGCCGGAGAACGCGCGCCAACTGGCGGTGATGGGACAGCGGGTCCGCACCCTGCTGGTCTATCTCAACGACGGCTATGAGGGCGGGGCGACCCTGTTCCCGCGCCTGGAGGCGGCTTTCCGGCCGGCGCCTGGCGGGGCGCTGATCTTCGACAGCGTCACCGACGAGGGCGAGATGGACCCCCGCACCCTGCACGAGGGCTCCCCCACCACCTCCGGCGAGAAGTGGATCATCTCCAAGTGGTTCCGGACCAAGGCCCTGCGGCCTACCGCTTCCTGACGAAGACCGTGCCGGCGGAGTAGCCCGCGCCGAAGGAGCAGATCAGGCCGGTCTCGCCGGCCTTGAAATCCTCATTGGCGCTGTGGAAGGCGATGATCGAACCGGCCGACGAGGTGTTGGCGTAGGTGTCGAGGATAATGACGTTCTCGCCCGGTGCGGGATCGCGGCCCAGCACCCGCTTGCCGATCATGACGTTCATGTTGATGTTGGCCTGGTGCAGCCACAGGCGCTTCAGCCCCGTGGGATCCACCCCCAGGTCGCCGGCGTGCTGGACGATCATTTCGGAGACCATCGGCACCACCTCGCGGAACACCTTGCGGCCCTCCTGGACGAAGAGTTTGTCCGCCGCCCCGACGCCCTCGGGCGCCGCGCGGTTCAGGAAGCCGAAGTTGTTGCGGATATTGTTGGAGAACTCGGTCTTCAGCCGGGTGCCCAGGATTTCCCAGCCCTGACCGGGCTTGGCGAGGTCTTCCCGTTCGACGATCACGGCGGTGGCCACGTCGCCGAAGATGAAGTGGCTGTCGCGGTCGCGGAAGTTCAGGTGGCCCGAGGTGATCTCCGGATTGACCACCAGCACCGCTCGGGCCGAGCCCGTGGCGATGTAGTCGGCTGCCGTCTTGATGCCGAAGGTGGCCGAGGAGCAGGCGACGTTCATGTCGAAGCCGAAGCCCTCGATGCCCAGGGCCTGCTGGATCTCGATGGCCATGGCCGGATAGGCGCGCTGCATGTTCGAGGCCGCGCAGATCACCGCGTCGATCTGGCTGGCGTCCTTGCCCCAGCGCGCGATGGCGTCGCGGGCCGCGGCCACGCCGATCTCGGCCATCACGGAAAGCTCGTCGTTGGAGCGCTCGGGGATGGAGGGCGTCATCACGGCCGGGTCGATGACGCCGGCCTTGTCCACCACGAACCGCGACTTGATTCCCGAGGCCTTCTCGATGAACTCGACGGAGGAGGGGGTCAGGGCCTCCACCTCGCCGGCCTCGATGGCCGCGGCGTGCTCGGTGTTGAAGTTGGCGACGTAGGTATTGAAGGCCTCCACCAGCTCGGCGTTCGAGACGCTCTGAGGCGGGGTGTAGAGGCCGGTGGCCGCGATCACGGCTGAGTGCAAGGCGTCGTCTCCCGGTACGCGCGTTCGGCGAACCGGCCAACGCATTTGAGGGCACACTGATAGCACGTCGAGCCTGTTCGTCAGCCGTCTTGTGTCTTCGCCGTCACAGACGAGGCCCGCCACATTGTTTCCGCCGAATGTCGAGGAACCGACCTAGGTCCGCCGTGTTTGGGGTCGACTTGGGCGCGGCTGGGGAGCTGAACCAACGAGTTGGAGTAACCTATGAAGTCTCTCATCACCCTGGCGGCCGCGGCCGCCATGACCCTCGCCGTCCCCGCCATCGCCTCGGCCCAGTCGCTCTCTCCCACCACCGTCTACGGCTCGCTTGGCTATGCGAACGCCAACATCGACGACGTGAACCTGGGCGCGGTCCAGGGCCGCGTCGGCGCCCGCTTTGGCCAATACCTCGGTGTCGAGGGTGAACTGGCCGCCGGCGTCAAGGAAGACAGCGTCAATGTCGCCGGGACCTCGGTGGACGTGAAGCTGCAGCACCAGGCCGCCATCTACGGCGTGGGCTACCTGCCAGTCTCGCCCCAGGCCGACCTCTTCGCCCGCGTCGGCTACGGCACGTCCAAGATCAAGGCGTCCGCGGCCGGGGCCTCGGCGGCCGATGACGGCGAGAGCTGGAACTACGGCGTCGGGGGCCAGTACTTCCTGGACGACAAGAACGGTGTCCGCCTCGACTACACCCGCCATGACTTCAAGGACGCCAGCGAGAACGCCGACGTCTGGGCCATCGGCTACACGCGCAAGTTCTAGGTTCGGAACCTTGGCCGGGCCGACATCGTTGATGTCGCGCCCGGCTCCCCGCCCTTGGGGGCCTGATCCCCTATCCGAAGAGAAAAATCATGGCCGACCCGATGACCTCCTCCGCCAACGGAACCACGGCTAACGCTACAGCCGCCAATCTGGCGGACGCCACCGCCGCCCTCGATCCGGTCGCCGCCTCGGCCAGGAACGCCAAGGTCAGCGCCGCCGACTCCCTCAACGAGGCCGCCGACGCCGTTGGCAAGGCGCCCGCCGCCCTCAACGAAGCCGCCCACAGCCTGCTGAGCGCCGCCCGCACCTTGCTGGAAGGCAAGACCGAGGTGGTCGTCGCCAAGGGCCAGGAGGTCTATGGCAAGGTGAAGGAACGCGCCGTCGAACGCTTCGGCGACACCGACGTCCTGGTGCGTGAGAAGCCCTATGTGGCCCTCGGCATCGCGGCCGCCGCCGGCTTCCTGCTGGGTCACCTGATCAGCTCAGGTCGCAGCCAGGTGGTGTACCTGCGCGACGACCGCTGACGTCCTGGAGGGGTTCATACGCCTCTCCTCCGCGACGAATGCGCGCTATTTTGCCCAAAAACGGGGTCTCTAGGCCCCGTTTCCCTTGCGTCAAGGTCGCCATAGCCTGCGAATCTGCGCAAACCCTTGCCTCCCTTGCGTCGATACGCGAGGCGCAACAAAGACAACCGGAGGTCACATGACCCAATCTGAATTTATCGAACAGGTCGCCACTGCCGCCGGGACCACTCAGGCCGAAGTCGGCCGCGTGCTGGAAGCCATGGTCGCCACCGTCTCGGGCGCTCTGACCGGCGGCGGCGATGTCCGTCTGTCGGGTCTCGGCGTGTTCGACGTCGGCGCCCGCGCCGCCCGTGAAGGCCGCAACCCCTCCACCGGCGAAGCGATCAAGATCCCGGCCTCCAAGGCCGTGCGCTTCCGCGCCGCCAAGGGCCTCAAGGACGCCGTCAACGGCGTCGCGCCCGCCAAGAAGAAGTAAGTCCCGCGCGGGTCACCCGCGCGACCGATTGCAGGCAGGGCCGTCCCCATGGGGCGGCCCTGTTCTGTTTCCGCCGCCTGTCACGGGCAAGGCCAGGTGAACCTGAACGCCAGCCAACGGGCCGCTTCCATGCCCGTTCAGGCGGGCAGGCGCTTCATGCCGGCCATCGCGGCGAAAGCCGCAACAGAGGTGACGCCATGCTGACCGAGGTCCCCGACACCACCCCCGCCGAAGCTCTTGAGCCAAGCGCCGAGATCATCACCTACGCCCAGTTCCTCAGCGCCAAGGCGCGCCGCGACCTGGACCGGATCGCGGCGGGCGAAACCGCGCCGCATGGCTATCCGTGGGCCCATCTGTTCGAACCGCCTGCGGACTGATCGCAAAAGGCGGGACCTCCGCCAATCCTGCAAGTTGCTCCACCATGTCGCCCTTGGTGCTCTTGGTTGAAGACGAAATCCTGGTCCGGCTCACGGTCGCTGTTGGGTTAGAGGAGGCGGGTTCACGGTCATCGAGGCCGATGACGCCGAGCAGGCCCTGGAACTTCTCAGCAATCACGATGACATCTGCGCGGTGTTCACCGATGTGGACATGCCCGGCTCCATGGACGGGATCGACCTGGCGCAGCTCGTCCACACCCGTTGGCCGGACGTCCGCATCCTGGTGACAACGGGGGGCGCGGACCTCTCGGGCGGCCTGCCCGACGGCCGCGAGTTCGTGGCCAAGCCGTGTCACGCCGAGCAGATCGTCAGCTATCTGCGGCGCGCCCTGGCGGCTTAGCTTGCGGCGTCCGCCCCTCTTGACGCTGGTCCGCCCACGGCGGACTTTCCCGTCAGGGAGAACACGCCTTGGACAAACAATTCGCGATCCAGTTCGCTGGATCCTTCGCGGCGGTGGCCCTCCTGGTGGCCCTGGCCGCCTGGGCCAAGATCGCCAAGCCGATGTCGCCGCTCAGCGAGGCCCGCGCCCGGGCCCTGTTCGCCGATGAGTTCCCGGGCAGGGCCCTCGACGCTCTCTGGGTCACCAATGACGGTCGCGGCGCCCTGGCCCGCTCCGGCGCCTCGGCCCTGGTGCTCTGCGAGGTGGGCGACGGCTACGCCGCCCGCCACATCCCCTGGGCCCAGGCCGTGGCCGCCAGCTTCCGCGACGGGGTGTTGAAGCTCGACCTGAAGGACGTCTCGGCGCCCAGGGCTCGCCTGGCCTTTGACTCCTGGCCTCCCGCGGGCGCGGCGTGATGGATCCGCTCAAGGCGCCCTTCGACCCGGTCACCCTGGCGGTCCCTTTCTTCGTCCTGACCATCATTCTCGAGATCGCGCTCACCCGCTTCAAGGCGGTGAAGAGCCACTACGAGACCAAGGACACCATGGCCTCGCTGGGCATGGGCCTGGGGAGCAATGTGGCGGGCCTGCTCACCGGCGGCGCGGCCGTGGCCGCCACGGTCTGGGTCTGGCAGCACCGGGTCTTCGACATCCCCATGACCGCCATCTGGGCCTGGGTGGCGATCTTCTTCCTGGAGGACCTGACCTACTACTGGTTCCACCGCCTCAGCCATGAGCGGCGGTTCTGGTGGGCGGCCCACGTCAATCACCACTCGTCCCAGCACTACAACCTGTCCACCGCCCTGCGTCAGACCTGGACCGGCGGCCTGGCCGGCACCTGGGCGCTCTGGCTGCCCCTGGCCTTCCTGGGCTTCCCGCCCGCCATGTTGGCGATCCAGAAGGGGATCAGCCTCGTCTACCAGTTCTGGATTCACACGGAGGCCATCGGCCGGATGCCGAAATGGTTCGAGGCGGTGTTCAACACGCCCTCGCACCACCGGGTCCACCACGCCCGCAATCCCCGCTACCTCGACAGCAACTACGCCGGCATCCTGATCATCTGGGACAGGCTGTTTGGCACCTTCCAGCCGGAGCTGGACGAGGAGACGCCGCGTTACGGCATCGTCAAGAACCTCAGCAGCTTCAATATCTTGCGCGTCGCGTTTCATGAATGGGCTGGAATCGCCAGGGACCTGGCAGGGTCGCGCTCCCTTCGTGAGGTCGCGGGCTACCTGTTCGGGCCCCCCGGCTGGAGCCCCGATGGCTCCCGCGACACCTCGGCCACCCTGAAGGCCCGGTGGGCCGCCGACCAGGCCAAGCCCAACTCCCCCGACGTCGCCGCCTAGGCTCGAGGCAGCCCGTTCGCGCCAAGCGGGAACCTTCGCCATGGCGTCCCCGTTGATGGTGCATGGAGCTTCACCCAAGCGACAAGATCGTGCTCATCGACGACGATCCGATGGTGCGCCTGCTGCAGGTCCTGGCGGAATTCGCCGAGGAGCGCCGGCTCGGCGAGACTCCGGACCGCCAGTACGCCCGCTGCGCCTTCCCCGGCTCGCGCTTCTCCTCGATTTTCGACCCGCGCCACTGACCCCCGCGGACCCCCGCCCGCGCGCGCGCCGATTCGGCCTCCGCGCCGGACAGGCGTATCCTTTCCCGTGGGCGGAGGCCGCGTTCGGCGCGCCTTCGCCAAACGGGGGGTGCGTGATGAGCATGAGAGTTCCGATCCTGTCGGCCCTTGCGGCGAGCGCCTTCCTGGCGGCTGGTCCGCCGGCCTCGGCCCAGCCGGTGACCCAACACGTGGAGGACGCCAGGCTCCACTACCTGCGCAAGGACCATCTTTGCGAGCTGCGTCTGGGGGGCTTCATTGGGCTCACCAAGCCCGAGAACAATCCGACCCAGGCCGACCTCGACCTGATGCGCGAAATCTACGCGGTCGCCGACCGCATCATCTATGACGCCGAGATCCTGGCCAAACAGGTGGGGCCGGAGGCGGACAAACGCGTCATCGACGAACTGCTGCCGGGCTGGTACGCGGCCCTGAAACACGGTGACGGCCAGCCCGACAAGGCCGCTATCCTGCGCGCCGACCTGACGCCGGGCCTGCGGGACTGCGTCGAACACGCCCAGACCCTGCCCAAGCCGCCCGCGTCCTGGTATTAGCGGCTGCCTAGTCGCGCAGCAGCAGCGGCAGGCTGAGGCCCGAGACTGGCCGCGCGCCCAGGATCTCACGGCGGAAGCGGAACAATTCGGCGGGCCGCCCGCCCGTGTCGGTATCCATCCGGCCCAGTCCTTCCACCATGTCGGCGCGCTCCAGCGCCCGGCGGAAGTTCTGCTTGTGGAGCGGCACGCCGGCGATGGCCTCCACCGCCCTTTGCAGGAAGGACAGGGTGAAGGCCTCGGGCATCAGTTCGAACACCACCGGCCGATACTTCAGCTTCCCCCGCAGGCGCGACAGGGCCGTCGCCAGGATCCGCCTGTGGTCGGAGAACATCGGCTCGCCCATGGCCGCCGCCAGGGCGGGGGAGGGCGCCCCTTCGCCCCGGTCGCGGGCGGCTTCCGGCGCCAGGCCCGCCTCATAGAGAAGTTCGTAGCGCTCCAGCACCCGCTCCTCGTTCCAGGGCGCGTCGTCCAGGGCGAACAGCAGGCGGGCGGCCGAGCGGCGGCGGCTGGCCTCCGGGCCCGGCGCCGCGCCCGCCCACTGCCGCAGGGCGGGTTCGAGGGCCGACAGGGCGGCGGGGCGGCCCTCGCGCCAGTCCTCATAGGGGAAGAACCGGCTCCAGTCGGCCCAGGTGGTGTCGGGGGCGTGGGTGTCCACCGCCTGGGGGGTCAGGGCGAGATAGCCAACCGAGATCACCCGCGCGGCCCCTGTCCCGACGCCCATGTCGGCCAGGGGCGCGTCACGGCCCTTGTCGCCGAAGGTGTAGAGCTGTTCGACATAGCCGAGATCGAACCGGGTCTGGGCCGTCACGAAGGCGCGCAGGGCCAGCTCGAAGGTCCGGTGGCCGTCAGGGTCAAAGGGGCCGAAGGGCAGGCCGGCATGCTGCCCCCGGGGCCGGACCGTCAGCACCACGGCCTGGCCGTCGCGGATGGCCACCACCACCGCCGACAGCCCGATGATCACCGCGCGATCCATCCTAGTGCCGGGCCGGGAAATCGAAGGGCTGGGCGCGCTGGTAGTCGTAGTCGCCCATCGCCGCCACGGCGTCGGCCATCCGGCCCCGCCGGCCCATGATGTCGTCGGCGAGCGCGATGATCCGGCGGTTGGGGGAAGCGTGGCCGGCGGCGCGGCGCATGACCAGCGCGATCGCCCGCTCATCGGCCTCGGGGTTGCGTTCGCAGGCCAGGACGAAGGCGCTGGCGGTGGACCGGCTGATGCCGGCCCAGCAGTGGATCAGCATGGGGGCGTCCCCCTTCCAACGGCTTCCGAAGGCCAGCAGGTCATGGACCAGCTGCTCGTCGGGCGGGATCATGCCCTCCATGGGCTCGGCGATGTCGTTGACCCCCAGGCGCAGATGGTTGGCGGCCTCGATCCCCGCCGGCGTGGCGATCATGCTGGCCGGATCCAGCAGGGTCACCATGTGCGAAGGCCGTCGCGCCTTGATCACGGCGGGAACCTCGGCCAGCCCGCAGATGATGAAGGGCACGCTCACTCCGTATCGAACGCGGCTGGGCCGACGGAGAAGCCAGCCGCCTCCGACAGCACCTGGTATCGCTGCACGTAGCGGAGCTGGGCCTGGGCGGCCGACAACGGCTCGATGTGCAGGTCGTAGCCCTCCGGCGGCGGGTCGAAGAACTCAACGGATTCGTCGAACCCGAAACCGGCCAGCTGGGTCGCTTCGAAGAAGGCGCAGGCCCGGTCGGCCCGCTTGATCAGCTTCTTCACGCTCAGCGGGACCTTGGCCGGCAAGCCGAAGCGCGTGTGGATCGCATGCTCCAGCCGTTCCTCAAACAGCTTGTAGTCGTAGCCGAGCGCCGCCTTGAACGGGCTGATCATGTCCCCGATGACGTATTCCGAGGCGTCGTGCAGCAGGGCCGCCAGCCGCCAGCGCGGTTCCAGATCGGGCTGGATGTGGGCGCAGATCTCCTCCACCACCACAGAGTGCTGGGCCACGGAAAAGGCGTGCTCGCCGATCGTCTGGCCGTTCCAGCGCGCGACGCGGGCCAGTCCGTGGGCGATGTCCTCGATCTCGATATCCATCGGCGAGGGGTCAAGCAGGTCCAATCGCCGACCCGAAAGCATCCGTTGCCACGCCCGGGGTTCTTTGGCGGTCTTATGCAGCCCTTTCCTCACCGACGCGTTCCTCTCACACTCAAGCTCGTGACCTGAACCAGGACTTGAGAAAGATCAATGTGCTGGTCCATCGTCGTCACCACTGTGCACCAACGTGAAGGGGAAACACATGAGCTGGGCTAGAATCATGACGCCGCTGTCCGGCGGCGAGGGCGACAAGGCCGCCGTAAAGGCCGCCGCCCTGCTGGCCGAACCGTTCGGCGCCGAGCTTGCCTGTGTCTACACCCCCGCCGATGTCGCCGATGTGATGCCCTGGATGGGCGAGGGCTTTCTGGGCGGGGTTCAGTCCACCGCCCTGGAATCCCTGAAGGAGGCCGCGGCCGCCGGCGAGATCAAGGCCCGCGCCGCCGTGGACGCCTGCGCCTATGCCAAGGCCGAGTTCATCTCCCTGCAGACCCCGGTCTGGGCGGGGCTCTCCGCCGAGAGCCGCCTTTCCGACGTGGTGGTCTTCACCAATGATCCGCCGCGCGGGCGTGGCCCCCTGGCCGAGGCCTTCCAGCAGATGGTGGCCGACGAGCAGCGCCCGGTGCTGATCGCGCGCGAGGGCTTCAAGACCGGCGGCGTCATCGCCGTGGCCTGGGATGGCGGCAAGGAAGCCTCCCGCGCCGCGCGCCTAGCCATGCCGCTTTTGGAAAAGGCCTCCCGCGTGGTGATCCTCGCCGCGCCCAAAGCCAGCTCCCGCAGCTTTGATCCCGCGCGTCTGCAGGCCTATTTCGCCGCCCGCAACGTCGTGGCCGATGTCGATATCCTGCCGGACTCCGGCGACGCCGCCCCGCTGCTGCTCTACGCCACCAAGAAGGCCGGCGCCGACATCCTGGTGGCCGGCGCCTTCGGGCACCCGCGCCTGCAGGAGTTCATCTTCGGCGGCACGACCCGTTCGCTGCTGGCGGCCGACCAGCCGTCCCTGTTCCTTTCCCACTAGACCGAAAGCGTACCGTCATGAGCCTCTCGCGCATCGTCATGCGGCTTGCCCGCAATCCGGGCACCGAGTTTGCGGGAGGCGACGACCACCGTGGCTACTCGCTGACCGCGCCGCTCACCTCCGACGGCCACATCGACGAAGCGGCCTACGCCAAGGCCAAGGCGCAGTGCACCGTGCGCCGCTTCACGCCCGATGAGGAGGCCACCGACGGTCGCCTGGCCAAGCGTGGCGCCCGCTGGTTCTTCGACTATGAGGCCGACGACACCGCCGACGACGAGCCGGTCCACCGCCTGGGCGACCATCGGTTCGCCGTGGGCGAATATGTCACCGTCGCCGACGAGGACGGCCGGCCCCTGACCTACAAGGTCGTGGAAGTCCAGCCGGCCTAGAGCGGTTCTGGGCGATCAGGTCCCGCCATTGCGGCGGACCAGGGTCTTGACGTCGTCGTACATGTCGTCGTGCCGGCTGTTGGCGGTCGACTTCACCACCGCGACGACGATCGGGCCCTTCTTTGGGCCAGACGCCTCATAGCCCAGGTACTTGTACCCGCCGGTGAGGTCGTCGCCGGCGTAGATGAAGGTGGCGCGCAGGCCGCGCTTCTCCCGCGACAACGCCTCGCCGCGCATGCGGACGTCCCGGTACATCTTGATCGTGGCCGTCGAGCTGTCGCCGTCGGCCTTGATGTGGATCGGGCCGACCTGGACGTTGGCCTTGTCGCCCTCGGCCTTGATGTGCAGGCCCGGCAGGTCGACCTGGGTGTGTTCCTCGCCGGTCTCGGTGTCGACCTTGGCCTGAATCCTGGGGCGACCCTCAACGGCCTCGTCGACCGCGGGGTCGATGGCCGCGTCGATCTTGGCGTCCGCCCGGGCCTCGGCCACGACGCGCGCGGCTTCGGCGGCCGTGTCGGCGCCGGAGGCGACAGGCGAGCCGCCAAGGGTCTTGAGTTCAGCCTCGAGCGTGGCCAGCGTCGCCACGGCGTCGCCCTTCACCGGCATGCGGGTCAGGGTGATCTCCGCGCCGTCGCTCTCGCGATAGACGCAGCTCTGCCCATCGGAGGCGGCGCTGACCCGGGTCAGGCTGCCTTCGGTCGGGGGGCATTCCAGCTTGGCCTTCAGGGTGGCGGGCCTCTGGCAGGCGGTGAGCGCCAGGGCCGAGGCGGCCAGCAACAGCAGGGTCTTCATAAGAAAAAGGGCTCCGATCCCGTTCGTATCAACGGTGACCGGAGCCCTCGATCAGGTCGAGTGAATTCGTCGTAAGCGTTATTGACCGGGACGCGAGCCCGCGCCTTCGCGGCGGGCCAGGAAGGCCAGGCGTTCAAACAGGTGCACGTCCTGCTCGTTCTTCAGCAGGGCGCCGTGCAGCGGCGGGATCAGCTTGGTGGGATCCTTCTCGGCCAGAGACGCGGCGTCGATGTCCTCGACCATCAGCAGCTTCAGCCAGTCCAGCAGTTCCGAGGTGGAGGGCTTCTTCTTCAGGCCCGGCACCTTGCGCATGTCGTAGAAGATGCGCAGCGCCTCGGCGACCAGCTTCTGCTTGATGCCGGGATAGTGGACTTCAACGATCTCGTTCATCGTCTCGGCTTCCGGGAAGCGGATGTAGTGGAAGAAGCAGCGGCGCAGGAAGGCGTCCGGCAGTTCCTTCTCGTTGTTGGAGGTGATGATCACGATCGGGCGGACCTCGGCCTTGATCGTCTCATTGGTCTCGTAGACGTAGAACTCCATCCGATCGAGCTCCTGCAACAGGTCGTTCGGGAACTCGATGTCGGCCTTGTCGATCTCGTCGATCAGGAGGACCGGGCGCTTGTCGGCGGTGAACGCCTCCCAGAGCTTGCCCTTCTTGATGTAGTTCTTCACGTCCTTGACGCGCTCGTCGCCGAGCTGGCTGTCGCGCAGGCGGGTGACGGCGTCGTATTCGTACAGGCCCTGGTGCGCCTTGGTGGTGGACTTGATGTGCCAGGTGATCATCTCGGCGCCCAGCGCCTTGGCGATTTCAAAGGCCAGGACGGTCTTGCCGGTCCCCGGCTCGCCCTTGATCAGCAGCGGACGCTCAAGCGCGATGGCGGCGTTGACGGCCACCTTGAGGTCTTCGGTGGCGACGTAATTGTCGGTGCCTTCAAAACGCTGACGCTCGCTCATAATAGGGCTCTCCAGGGGCGGGCGTAAAAAGACGCTCGCGCTCGAACAAATGTTTCAAC
Organism: Phenylobacterium ferrooxidans; assembly: GCF_042714595.1. Classification (NCBI taxonomy): domain Bacteria; kingdom Pseudomonadati; phylum Pseudomonadota; class Alphaproteobacteria; order Caulobacterales; family Caulobacteraceae; genus Phenylobacterium; species Phenylobacterium ferrooxidans. Next base: position 39,609 of record NZ_JAOTJD010000025.1, read on the forward strand.
CTGGACCCAACCTAAAGGCACAGCCGCGACATTCAAGCGGCATGAACGTCGCGCCAGGACCTAAGTTGAGGAACGCCTAGTCCTCACGCCGCGTCACCGAAACCGGATCAGAGGCCGGGAAGCTCTCCTTCAGACCTTCGTCGAGCCGCTTGTCGAGGTCGGCGTCGGACTCGCCAGCGTGCACGACGAAGGGCCCCTCGACATCGTCCGGGCCCGGCTCGTCGTCATTGTCGGCCAACAGCTCATCGTCGCCGTCATCCTCTGGCTCGTGGGTGACGTCGAGCACCTCGGGCAGCTCCTCGAAGGTGCGCATCTCTCCGACCTGCTCGCGATCGTCCAGAATCGTTTCGTCCAGGGCCTCGGCCTGGTCCTGGCCGTCGGCTTCGTTCTCGAACTCGCCGGGCATGTGTGAACTCCTGAATACGAGGCCCGCGGAGCGGCGCCGGTCAGGAGGTAACCCACGGCCCGCCAGCCTGTTCCTCTGTCGCCATCACCAGGGAATGGACGTTCCGTCCCAGGCGAAGAAGCCGCCGGTGTCCTCAGGCCTCAGCCTGTCCAGGACCTCCAGCAGGTTCTGCGCCGAGCGCTGTGGGGACGAGAGGCGGTCCGGGGCCACGCCGCCCTGGAAAGGCGCGCTCAGGGTGGTGTCGACCGTGCCGGGGTGCAGGGCGACGCACAGGCCCAGTGGCCGGGTGCGCCGGTGTTCGATCGCCAGGGTGTGGATCAGCATGTTCAGGGCGGCCTTGGAGGCGCGATAGCCATACCAACCGCCCAGGCGATTGTCCCCGATGCTGCCCACACGGGCGGAGAGCGCGGCGAAGACGCTCGGCCTGTCTCGCGGCGTGAGGGGCAGGAAGTGCTTGGCCGCCAGCGCCGGCCCCGCCGCATTGGTGGCGAACAGCGCGGTGAGGGCGGCGAGGTCGAGCGAACGCATGGTCTTCTCGGGCGCCAGACCAGGTCCATGTAGCTGCCCCGTGGCCACCAGGACGCGGCTGGGAACGCCAAGGCTGGCCGCATGCGCCGCCGCGCGGACCAGGCTGTCTTCGTCCAGGATGTCGGCTGCGATCCACGCCTGGCGTGCGGTGTCGACCCAGCCCTCGGGCCGCTTGCGCGAGACCGACAGCACGAGATCATGGGCGGGGCTGTCGCTCAGGCGTTGCGCGAGCGCGCGGCCAATCCCGCCGGAGCCGCCGATGACGATCGCCAGGCTGGAGGCCATCTCAGCCCCTCAGCAAGGCCGCCCCGGCGACCAGGCCGACCACGGCCCCGGCGGTCAGCAGGATCCGCAGGGACGGATACCAGGACGGCAGGCCCGGGCTGCGAAGATCCCACACCAGATGCACGCTCAGGGCCGCGGCCAGGCCCGCCAGCTTGGCGGTCTGCGCCGACGGCGGAAGCATCAGCAGGGCGAGGCCCACGAGAGTCGGGATCATGGCCAGGGTGACGACGGCGCCTCGGGGCCGGTCTTCGATGACCGCCATGCCCCATCGCGCGCCGCCGAGGAAGGAGAGGATGAGGCCGCCGTACAGCGCCAGCCCGGTCGCCGCCAGCCCAGAGAGGTGCGGCGCGAGCCGGCCGACCAGAGGGGGCGCCAGGAACGGCGCGAGCCCCAACACCCCATAGATCAGCACGAGGGGCGGGATCGCCGCGGGCGTCCGGCCAGTGTCCGGCGGCGCGATCATGACCCCTGGAACCGCGCCAGAGCCTCGGCCACCTCGTCCATCACCGCCTCCCATTGCCGGAAGCCCGGCGGCAGGAAGACCCGCATCTGCGGATACCAGGGATAGCGGTCGGTCCCGACCCTTGGCCAGGCGCCGGGCGTGGAGATCAGCCAGCAGGGCGCGCCGCAGGCGGCGGCGATATTGGAGGTGGCGTTGGCGAACCCCAGGGTGAGGTCCAGGGCGCAGGTGAGGGCGGCCAGATCGTCGAGATCCTGCTTCAGGTCGATGCCGGGCGGCGTCCAGATCTCGACTCCCAGCTCCCGCCGGGCGTGTTCGATCTCTTCGCTGCAGTCGCCGTACTGCAGGTTGACGAAACAGACGCCGGGGGTGCGGAGGATCGGCGCCCACTGCTCGAAGGGCGAGAAGAAGCGGTGGCGGCCCGCGCTGGCGATGGCGCTCTTCCACAGCAGGCCGACCTTCATGCCGGCTGGTGCGGTCGCTAGCACCTCCCGCCAGTGGGCCACCCGGTCCGGATCGGCGATCAGGAACCGCTCGCGCTGCGGGAAGTCGGCCACCGAGCGGCGGAACTGGCGCAGCAGCGAGCCCATGGGGACCGACAGGTCCACGCTGTCCAGGCGACCCGCCATGAACGGAACCGTCCGCATGGCGCGGCCTTCGTGGCTGAAGGTGGTGTGGCTCCCGACTTCGGCGGTGGGGAAGGAGCGCTGGAACAGCGGGATCAGGCGCCGCTCGACCGCCAGGGTCAGCCGCCCCTCAGGCCCCAGGGACTCTATGACATCGGGCAGCAGGTTGGCGAACAGGATCTCGTCCCCCAGGCCCTGCTCGCCGATCACCAGCAGCGACTTGCCGGCCAGCGCCTCGCCGGGCCGCCAGGACGGGCGGTCGGTGATGAACTGGGTGGAGTCGGCGAACTGCGGATGCAGGCGCGCCTCGTAGTCGTCCCAGCCCTCGCCGATGCGGCCCAGGTTGATGAGGATGGTGGAGCGCGACAGACGCATCATCTGTCGCTCGGACTCCAGGGTCGTCTGGCGCAGCGCCGTCTCGCAGTCGACCAGGGACGCGGCGATCTCGCCCATCGCCATCCGCATGTTGCCGCGGTTGTAGCGCGCCTTGGCGAAGCCCGCGTCCTGGCGCAACGCCTCCTCGAAGAAGACCAGCGCGTTCACCGGATCACCCTGCTCGGACATCACGGTGCCCAGGGTGTTCCAGACAATGGGATGGGCGGGATCCTTGGTCAGGGCGCCCTTGAGCACCTCGATCGCCTCGTCGAACCGGCCCTGGCTGCGCAGGGCGCAGGCCAGGTTGTTGGCCCCCTCGGGGTGGTCGGGGAAGCGGGCCAGGAAGTGCCGGAACAACTGCTCGGCCACCGTGAGCTGCCCCAGGCGGTAGGCCAGGCGGCCCAGGTTGTTCGCCAGTTCGGCATGGTCGGGGAGGAGGGCGAGCGCCGCCTCGTAACAGGTGATGGAGCCCTTGAAGTCGCCGGCCATCTCGCGCGCGATCGCCAGCATGTACCATGCGAAGCCACTGCGCTCGTCCTGCTCCAGCGCCTTCAGCGCCCACTCCGCGCCGCGCTCATGGTCCTGCTTGCGCAGGGCGTTGACGGCGCTCTGCAGTAGCGGCTGGATCGCCAGGGTCTTCAGTTCGCCAATGGCGGCGTTCAGCTTCTTCAGCGCGGTGCGGTCGCCGCCCGACCCCATGGCCTCGGCCGCCAGCCGGATCGGCGTGGGCGCGGTCCGCGATTCCAGCGCCAGGGGCGAGGTGGCGGTAGGCTTGGCCGAACGCGGCATGAACCGGGGTCCTCGTGAGTCGTCTGGGCGAGTATGCCGCCAATACAGGTGGTCATGGTTAACCCCGAGCTAACCATGGGGCGGCCTGAGACTCTCAGCACATACGCCGCAGGTCGTCGCAAGGCGTCGTTAACTAACGTCCGGTTATGCGTCGTATGTACCGGAACGAAGCTTTCGCCCGGGACAGGCCAAGTCAGGAATTCGCGCCGTCTCGGCGCAGGTTATTTTGGGGGAATTGGGTCGTGCCGCTGAAATTGTCGCTGAAACCCGGCGAGAAGTTCGTGCTGAACGGCGCAGTCGTCCAGAATGGCGACCGCCGTGGCGTCCTGATCCTCCAGAACAAGGCCTCGGTCCTTCGCGAGAAGGACATCATGCAGCAAGAAGAGGTCAACACACCGGCACGCCGGATCTACTTCCCGGTGATGATGATGTACCTCGATGAGACCGGCGCCGCCCGCTACTACGACGAGTTCGTTCACCGCTTGACCGAATTCATGGGCGTGATCCGGAACCCCGCCGTGCTCTCGGAGTGCGTGGCGATCTCAAAGCACTGCATGGAAAAGGAATACTACAAGGCGCTGATGCTCTGCCGGAAGCTCATCGAGTACGAAGATCAGAGGTTGGGGACGAATGTCGCTTCGAGCGTACCAGCAGACCGCGGCTAGGGCCGAAACCTCCCGCGAGACGGAGTATCGTCTCTTCGGCCAGGTGACGCGCGCCCTCATGGAGGCGGCCAAGCTCGATCCCTCGGATCTGAGCGGCCGCGCCGATGCGCTCGACTGGAATCGCCGCATGTGGTCGGCCTTCGCCACCGACTGCGGCGCGCCGGAAAACGCCCTGCCGGAGTCCCTGCGCGCCTCGATCATCTCGCTGGCCATCTGGGTCGGCAAACACACCAGCATGGCGATCCGCGGCCAGGAGGACATCCAGGACCTGATCGACATCAATCGCATGATCATGCAGGGCCTGAGCGGCGGCGCGGCCGAGGCCGCCTGAGCCGCTAGCGAATCAGCCGAATCAATCTGAAATCGCGGTGCGTGGTCGGCTTCCGGGCCGGGGCGCGGGCCGATTTTGCTGAAGCTTCACCGTAAATCTGCGGCCTGCGCTCTAAGGTCGCGGGGCCCCGTCCGCGCGGCGTCGCGTACCCGCGATCTCCCGCGTCGCCGGCGCCGAACGGTGCTCCGGACGCCGCCGTCCTGGCGAACTCCGAGCTCGACTAGCGCGGCCCCACTCGTGCGACAGGGCAGGGCGATCGGCGTGTGCGGGACGCCGCAACCCCAAGCCTGGCAACGGGTGCTGATTGTGTCGGCGACGCGGCGGGAAAGTGACGGCCCCCTGGGGAACCCCCAGGCGAACGGGCCGGTTGGAAGGGAAGGCGAGCGATCTCGTAACGCCATTTCTCCGTCCGCTGAAGACCAGCGGGACCGAGCACCTGCGCCCCCGGCTGTAATCTGTCCCAACACTTCGGGCCCCAATGGATAACGGCGTTGGGCCCCAAGAATCATCGTAACACACTGGTAAGTGTTTCTGTTGTGGGTGGGGTCGGGGAAACGCGTCCAGGTAGTATCGCGCTCTCCATATCTATTGCGTTTCGATCGACCTGAACCCGCGCTCAAAATTCTCGACTAGGAAGCTCACATGGCGATTTCCAGCCTCTCGGCGGCTCAGATCGGCGCCCTCTCGGTCACCGTTATTCAGAGTCTCTCCCAGACGGAGATCCAGTCGCTCAGCGCGACCCAGGTCGGGGCGATCAACACCACGGGGATCGCGGCCCTCGACACCACCCAGGTCGGGGCGCTCTCAGCCACCCAGGTCAAGGGGCTCTCCGCCACCCAGATCCCGCACTTCGACACAACCATCGTCTTCGACACCGCGCAGCTTCAGGTCTTCAGCGCCCCCCAGGTCAAGGCGCTCACCTCCACCCAGCTCGGCGCTCTCGACACCTCACACATCGCGGTTCTCAGCGCGACGCAGATCGGCGCGCTCTCGGCCACCAACCTCTCGGGCCTCGACGACACCCAGACCAGCGTGCTCACCGCGACCCAGATCAAGGGGGTGACCACCACCCAGCTGGCGGGCCTGACCACCACCGACATCGGCGAACTCGACGCCACCCAGGTCGGCGCCCTGTCGGCCGGTCAGGTCGCGGCGCTCTCCGCCACCAACATCTCCGCCCTGGACACCACCCAGATCGGGGCCCTGTCCACGACCCAGGTGAAGGGGCTCACCAGCACCCAACTCAAGGGCCTCAGCACCACCGATATCGGTGAGCTTTCCAGCACCCAGATCGGCGCCCTGACGGCGGCGCAGGTTGGCGTTCTGGCCACCACCCAGGTCAGCGCCCTGGATTCGACCCAGGTCGGCGCCCTGAGCTCGACCCAGGTCGGCGCCCTGAGCGCCGCCAGTCTCTCTGCGCTGGACGCCACCCAGACGGGTTCGCTCACCACCACCCAGGTCGGCGGCCTGACCACCACCCAGCTCAAGACCCTGTCGACCACCGACTTCGGCGAGCTGACCTCCACCCAGATCGGCGCCCTGTCGGCCGCCCAACTGGGCTCCCTGTCGGCGACGGCCATCTCGAGCCTGGACGCCACCCAGACGGCGGCTCTCACCACCACCCAGCTCGGTGGCCTGACGACCACCCAGCTCAAGTCGTTCAGCGCCACCGATGTCAGCGAACTGACCACCACCCAGGTCGGCGCCCTTTCCAGCAGCCAGATCGGCGCCCTCACGGCGACCGCGGTCTCCGCCCTCGATGGCTCTCAGGTCGCCGCGCTGTCGACGACCCAGGTCAAGGGCCTGACCACAGGTCAACTGGCCGCCCTGAGCACCACCGACATCGCCGAGTTCGCCGACACCCAGATCGGCGCCCTGACTCCGAGCCAGCTCGGCGCCCTGACGGCCACCAACATCTCGGCGCTCGACGCCACCCAGGTGGCGGCGATCAGCACCACCCAGATCAAGGCGCTCTCGGCGACCCAGGTCCGGGCGCTGGACACCACCGATGTGGCCGAACTGTCCTCGACCCAGGTCGGCGCCATGTCGGCCGCCCAGATCGGCGCCCTGTCCTCCGCCAGCCTGGCCAGCCTGGACTCCACCCAGCTGGGCGCCCTGACGGCCGCCCAGGTCGGCGCCCTGTCGGCCACCAGCCTCTCGGGCCTGGACGGAACCCAGATCGGCTCGCTGACCACCACCCAGGTGGGCGGCCTCACCACCAGCCAGCTCAAGTCCCTGAGCACCACCGACTTCGGCGAGCTCACCTCGACCCAGATCGGCGCCCTGAGCGCCAATCAGCTCGGGGCCTTGTCGGCCACCAACATCTCGGCTCTGGACGCCACCCAGACGGCGGCCTTGTCCACGACCCAGGTCAAGGGCCTGGCCACCACTCAGCTCTCCGCCCTCAACGCCACCGACATCGGCGAATTCACCGCCACCCAGATCGGGGCCCTGTCCAACGCCCAGATCGCGTCGCTGACGGCCACCAACATCTCGGCCCTCGACGCCACCCAGACGGCCGCGCTCTCCACCACCCAGGTCAAGGCGCTGTCGGTCAGCCAGCTGCGGGGCCTCGACGCCACCGACGTCGCTGAGCTCGCCGGCACGCAGATCGCGGCCATGGCCGCGACCCAGATCGCGGCCCTGAGCTCCACCAATATCGGCGCGCTGGACGCCACCCAGCTGGGCGCCCTGACGGCCGCCCAGATCGGCGCCCTGTCGACCACCAGCCTCTCGACCCTGGACGCCACCCAGACCGGCTCGCTGACCACCACCCAGGTCGGCGGCCTCACCACCACCCAGCTCAAGAACCTGTCGACCACCGACTTCGGCGAACTGACCTCGACCCAGATCGGCGCCCTGTCGGCCGCCCAGATCGGGGCCCTGTCGGCCACCAACGTCTCGTCGATGGACGCCACCCAGACGGCGGCCCTGACCACCACCCAGGTGAAGGGCCTGGCGACCACCCAGCTCTCGGGCCTCAACGCCACCGACATTGGCGAACTGACCACCACCCAGATCGGCGCGCTCGGCGGCAGCCAGATCGCGGCGCTCTCGGCCACCAACATCTCGGCCCTCGACGCCACCCAGGTCGCGGCGCTCTCCACCACCCAGGTGAAGTCCCTGACCACCGGCCAGCTCGCCGGCCTGTCCACCACCGACATCGGCGAGTTCGCCGACACCCAGATCGGGGCCCTGGCCACCGGCCAGCTGGCCGCGCTGACCGCCACCAACCTGTCGGCGCTGAACGCCACCCAGGTGGCGGCCATCAGCACCACTCAGATCAAGGCGCTCACCTCCACGCAGCTGAGGGCGCTGGACACCACCGACGTCAGCGAACTGTCCTCGACCCAGGTCGCGGCCATGTCGGCGGCCCAGATCGGCGCCCTGTCCTCCACCAGCCTCGGCAGCCTGGACACCACCCAGCTCGGCGCGCTCTCGGCGGCCCAGATCGGCGCCCTGTCGGCCACCAGCCTCTCGGGGCTGGACGCGACCCAGATCGGCGGCCTGACCACCACCCAGGTGGGCGGTCTGACCACCACCCAGGTGAAGGGTCTCTCCACCACCGATTTCGGCGAGTTGACCCCGACCCAACTGGGCGCGCTCTCGGCCGCCCAGGTCGGCGCCCTGACCACCACCAACATTTCCGGCCTGGACGCCACCCAGACCGCCGCGCTCTCCACGACCCAGGTCAAGGGCCTGGCGACGACCCAGATCTCCGCCCTGAGCGCCACCGATATCGGTGAGTTCACCGCCACCCAGATCGGGGCCCTGGCCGGCACGCAGTTGGCCGCCCTGACGGCGACCAACGTCTCCAACCTCGACGCCACCCAGGTCGGGGCGCTGTCCACGACCCAGATGAAGTCCCTGACCGCCGGCCAGCTCGCCGGTCTCAGCACCACCGACATCGCCGAGTTCGCCGACACCCAGATCGGCGCCCTGACTCCGAGCCAGCTCGGCGCCCTGACGGCCACCAACATCTCCGCCCTCGACGCCACCCAGGTGGCGGCGATCAGCGCCACCCAGATCAAGGCGCTGTCCACCACCCAGCTCAGGGCCCTGGACACCACCGATGTGGCCGAACTGTCCTCGACCCAGATCGGCGCCATGTCGGCGGCGCAGATCGGCGCCCTGTCCTCCACCAGCCTGGGCAGCCTGGACACCACCCAGCTCGGCGCCCTGACGGCCGCCCAGGTCGGCGCCCTGTCCAACACCAGCCTGTCGGGCCTGGACGCCACCCAGATCGGCGGCCTCACCACCACCCAGGTGGGCGGCCTGACCACCAGCCAGCTCAGGTCCCTGAGCACCACCGACTTCGGCGAGCTCACCTCCACCCAGATCGGCGCCCTGAGCGCCAACCAGCTGGCCTCGCTGACCTCGACCAATCTCTCGGCCCTGGACGCCACCCAGGTGTCGGCCCTCTCCACCACCCAGGTGAAGGGTCTGGCCACCACCCAGCTCTCGGCGCTGAGCGCCACCGACATCGGCGAATTCACCGCCACCCAGATCGGGGCGCTGTCCAACGCCCAGATCGCGTCCCTGACAGCCACCAATATCTCGGCCCTCGACGGGACCCAGGTGGCGGCGCTCTCCACCACCCAGGTCAAGGCGCTCACAACGACCCAGCTCAGGGGCCTGGAGGTCACCGACATCGGTGAGTTCTCCGGCCAGCAGATCGGCGCCATGACCGCCACCCAGGTCGGCGCCATCACCTCCACCAATCTGGCGGCGATCGATGCGACCCAGATCGGGGCCCTCACCGCGGCCCAGGTCGGCGCGCTCTCCACCGCCAGCCTCTCGGCCCTGGACGCGACCCAGACCGCCCTGCTCAGCACCACCCAGATCGGCGGCCTGACCACCACCCAGGTGAAGAGCCTCTCGACCACGGACTTCGGGGAACTGACCTCGACCCAGCTGGGCGCGCTCTCGGCCGCCCAGGTCGGCGCCCTCACCGCCACCAACATCTCCAGCCTGGACGCCACCCAGACGGCGGCTCTGACCACGACTCAGGTCAAGGGCCTGGCGACCACCCAACTGTCGGCTCTGACCTCCACCGACATCGGGGAACTCACCTCGACCCAGGTGGGCGCGCTCGGCGGCACCCAGTTGGCGGCCCTGACGGCGACCAATGTCTCGGCCTTGGACGCCACCCAGGTGGCGGCGCTCTCCACCACCCAGATGAAGTCGCTGACCGCCGGCCAGCTCGCCGGCCTCTCCACCACCGACATCGCCGAGTTCGCCGACACCCAGATCGGGGCTCTGACTCCGAGCCAGCTCGGCGCCCTGACCGCCACCAACATCGCCGCGCTCGACGCCACCCAGGTGGCGGCGATCTCCGTGACCCAGGTTAAGGCGCTGTCCACGACCCAGCTCAGGGCCCTGGACACCACCGATGTGGCCGAACTGTCCTCGACCCAGATCGGCGCCATGTCGGCGGCGCAGATCGGCGCCCTGTCCTCCACCAGCCTCGGCAGCCTGGACACCACCCAGCTCGGCGCCCTGACGGCCGCCCAGGTCGGCGCCCTGTCCAACACCAGCCTCTCGGGCCTGGACGCCACCCAGATCGGCGGCCTCACCACCACCCAGGTTGGCGGCCTCACCACCAGCCAGCTCCGGGGCCTGAGCACCACGGACTTCGGTGAACTGACCTCGACCCAGATCGGCGCGCTGTCGGCGGCCCAGCTGGGGGCGCTCACCGCCACCAACCTCGGTTCCCTGGACGCCACCCAGGTCGCGGCGCTCTCGACCACCCAGGTCAAGGGTCTGGCCACCACCCAGCTCAACGCGCTGAGCGGAACCGACGTCGCCGAATTCACCGCCACCCAGATTTCGGCGCTCAGCACCGCCCAGATCGCGGCCGTGACCTCCACCGGCATCGCGGCCCTGGACGCCACCCAGACCGCGGCGCTGTCGACCACCCAGGTCAAGGCCCTGACCACGACCCAGATCCGGGGTCTGGACAGCACCGACATCGGGCAATTCACCAGCACCCAGGTCGGGGTGCTCACCAGCAGCCAGCTAGGCGCCCTGACCACCACCAACATCACCGCCCTGGACGCCACCCAGGTCGGCGCCCTGACGGCGGCCCAGATCGGTTCGCTCTCGGCGACCAACCTCTCGGCCCTGGACGCCACCCAGACCGGCGCCCTGACCACCACCCAGGTGGCCGGCCTGACCGCGACCCAGCTGCGGTCGATGTCCACCACCGACTTCGGTGAGCTGACCTCGACCCAGATCGGCTCGCTCTCGGCGGGTCAGCTCGGCGCCCTGACGGCCACCAACCTGGCCAGCCTGGACGCCACCCTGGTGGGCGGCCTCTCCACCACCCAGGTCAAGGGTCTGGCGACGACCCAGCTCAGCGCGCTGTCGGCGACCGATATCGGCGAATTCACCTCGACCCAGATCGGCGCCCTGGCGGCGAACCAGGTCGGCGCCCTGACGGCCAACGCCTTCTCCGCTCTGGACGCCACTCAGGTCGCGGCCCTCTCCACCACCCAGGTGAAGGGCATGACCACGACCCAGCTCACCGGCCTCAACGTCACCGACATCGGCGAACTCTCCGCGGGTCAGATCGGCGCCCTGAGCCCGACCCAGCTGGGCTCCCTGACCGCCACCAACATCTCGGCCCTCGACCAGACCCAGGTGGCGGCGCTCTCTGTCACCCAGGTCCGCGGCCTGAACGCGACCCAGCTGAGAGGACTCGACACCACTGACCTCGGTGAACTGTCGGCGACCCAGGTCGGCGGCCTGACCGCGGCCCAGATCGGCGCCCTCTCGGCCACCAGCATTCAGAGCCTGGACAACACCCAGATCGCCGCCCTGGCCACCACCCAGATCTCGGCCCTGAGCAACAGCGCCCTGTCGGCCCTCGACGCCACACAGACCGCCTCCCTGACCACCACCCAGGTCGGCGCCCTGACCACCAGCCAGGTGGCCAACCTCTCGGCCACCGACTTCGGCGAGCTGACCTCGACCCAGATCGGGGCGCTGTCGGCCAGCCAGGTCGGCGCCCTGACCAGCACCAACTTCTCCAGCCTCGACGCCACCCAGGTCGCGGCGCTCTCCACCACCCAGGTGAAAGGCCTCACCGCCACCCAGCTGAAGAGCCTGCAGACCACCGACATCGGCGAATTCACCGCGACCCAGGTGGGCGCGATGAGCACGGCGCAGGTCTCGGCCCTGACGGCCACGGGGCTCTCGGCCCTGGACGCCACCCAGGTGGCGGCGCTCTCCACCACCCAGGTGAAGGCGCTGACCACCAGCCAGCTCGCCGGCCTCTCCACCACCGATATCGGCGAGTTCGCCGCCACCCAGATCGGGGCCCTCAGCGCCAGCCAGTTCGCGGCTCTGACCGCCACCAATATCGGAGCCCTGGACACGACCCAGATCGAGGCTCTCTCCGCGGCGCAGATCGGGGCCCTGTCGGCCACCAGCCTCTCGACCCTGGACGCCACCCAGGTGGGTGCGATCTCCACGACCCAGGTCGCGGGCCTGACCACCACCCAGTTGAAGACCTTGAGCACGACGGACTTCGGCGATCTGAACTCGACCCAGATCAACGCCCTGTCGGCGGCGCAACTTGGGGCGCTGACGGCGACGAACATCTCGTCGCTCGACACGACCCAGTTCCAGGCGCTCTCCACCACCCAGGTGAAGGGCCTGACCGCGACCCAGCTTTCGGGCCTGAACGTCACCGACGTGGCCGAGTTCGCCGACACCCAGATCGCGGCCCTGACGGCGGCCCAGATCCCCGGCCTGACGGCGACAGCGGTCTCCGCCCTCGACTCGACCCAGACCGCGGCCCTGAGCACCACCCAGGTCAAGGCCTTGAGCACCACCCAGCTGAGGGGCCTGTCGACCACCGATGTCGGCGAGCTGGCCACCACCCAGTTCGCGGCCCTGACTTCGACCCAGATCGGGGCGCTGTCGGCCACCGTCATCGCCGGCTTCGATGCGACCCAGGCCAACGCGCTGGCGACGACCCAGATCACCGGGCTTACCGCCACCCAGCTCGATGGACTGTCGGCGACCAGCATCTCGGGCATGGACGCCACCCTGCTGAACGCCATGACCGCCACCCAGGTGCAGAGCCTGGATAACGATCAGGTCGCCGCCTACATCGCCTCCACCTGACCAAGGCGGGCGTGATCTTCCGCGCCGGGCCTCCGGGCTCGGCGCGGATGGTCGCATTGCGGTTCCCGGTCTGGAATCCAGGCTCCGGAGGCGCCACAACAGGGTGACGGGATCCCCTGGCCGAGTCGCCGGCCGAGCGGGTCCGGCACGGCTGGAAGGGCAGGCGCGAGACCATAATGTCCCAGGATCTCTTCCTCGCAGCGCTGCAGAAGGCCACGGCGGAGACCCTCGGTCTGGCCGAGCTGATCAATACCGCCAATGCCCTGAGCGGGGCGGGCAGGGGCGACCTGGCCCAGCAGCTCTACAAGGTCTGGGGCGCGCTCAACCCCACCCATCCGCAGCTCTATGTGGCCCATTTCAACCGTGGCTGCCTGCAGACCCAGTCCGGCGACCTGCCCGGCGCCATCGAGGCCCTGACCGCCGCCATCACCCTCGATCCGGACTTCATGCCGGGCTACATCAACCTGGGCGGCGTGCTCGAGCGCAGCGGCCAGCCCGACGAGGCCATCGCCCTGTGGCAGACCGCCCTGCAGAAGGTCTCCGCCATCACCGGCCAGGGGTTCGGCTACAAGCTGTCGACCCTCAAGCAGCTGGCCCGCATCCTCGCCGACACCCAGAAGATCGAGGCCGCCGAACAGGTCCTGCGCGAGACCCTGACCCTCGACCCCACCCAGCGTGACGTGATCGAGCAGTACCTGGCCATGCGGCTGGTCCAGTGCAAATGGCCGGTGGTCGAGCCGCTGCCGGGACTTGAGAGCGCCGACCTGGTCACCAACATCCACCCCCTCTCCATGGCCGCCTATACCGACGACCCCCTGCTGCAGCTGGCCGCCGCCGCGCGCTATGTCGGCCTCACCGCCGAGACGCCCCTGGCCTCGGCGGGCGAGGATCGCCGGCACGCGCCCATCGACGTCCAGGGCCGCCGCCTGCGGGTGGGCTACATCTCCTCGGACCTGCGCGACCACGCGGTGGGCTATCTGATGGCCGAGCTGTGGGAGCTGCACGACAAGGCCAAGGTTGAGGTCTTCGCCTATTACTGCGGCATCCCCTCGGTGGACGCCCTGAGCCTGCGCACCCGCGCCGCCGTGGAGCACTGGACCGACATCCGGCCGATGAGCGACGCCCAGGCGGCCGCGAAGATCGCGGAAGACGGCATCGACATCCTGGTGGACGTCAACGGCCATACCCGCGAGTGCCGCACCGGCGTCTTCGCCCTGCGGCCGGCCCCGATCCAGGTCAACTGGCTGGGCTATCCCGGCACCATGGGCAGCCCCTACCACCACTACATCATCGCCGATGGCTGGATCGTGCCGCCGGGCTCGGAGATCTACTATTCCGAAAAGGTCGTGCGGCTGCCCTGCTACCAGCCCAACGACCGCAAGCGGGTGGTGGCGGCCGAGCGTCCGACCCGGGCCGAGGCCGGCCTGCCCGACGACGCCTTCGTCTTCTGCTGCTTCAACGGCGCCCAGAAGATCAGCCGCGCCACCTTCGAGCGCTGGCTGACCATCCTGAAGCGGGTGGAGGGCAGCGTGCTCTGGCTGCTGGAGAGCACCGCCGAGACCCATGCCCGCTTGCTGGCTTTCGCGGCGGGGCAGGGGGTGGCGCCCGAGCGCCTGATCTTCGCCCCCAAGCTGCACAACGCCCTGCACCTGGCCCGCTACCCCCTGGCCGACCTGTTCCTCGACACCGGAGCCTACGGCGCCCACACCACCGCCTCGGACGCCCTGTGGATGGGGGTGCCGATGGTCACCCTTTCGGGCCGTGGCTTCGCCGCCCGGGTCTGCGGCAGCCTGGTGCGGGCCTCAGGCCTGGTGGACCTGGTCTGCGCCAGCCCTGACGAATACGTCGAGCGCGCCGTCGCCCTGGGTCAGGACCGCGCTCAGATCGCGGCCTACAAGGCCCAGCTCGAGGCCAACCGCGACACCTGCGACCTCTTCAACATGGAGAAGCTGGTGAGCAGCCTGGAGGACCTCTACGCGACCATGGTGGTGGACTATCAGCAGGGCGCCCTGCCGCGCCCCGACCTCACCAATCTCGACGCCTATATGAAGGCCGGCGTCGATCATGATCACGAGGGCCAGGAGGTCCTGGCCATCGAGGATTACCACGGTCTCTACAAGGCCCAGCTGGCCCGGCGGCACCTGGCCCGGCCCATTCCCCCCGACGCGCGCCTCTGGACCCAGCAGGACATCGCCCTGGCCGAGGGCGAACCGCCGGTGTCCGAACCCCAGGCCCGCCTTCGCCGCGCCGCGGCCGACTGACCGCCCAGCGCCCGCGCGCGCCTGAACTGGAAGACGCATGACTCGGAAGGTTCTCGAAGCGCTCCGCGACCAGGGCTATGAGCCGGCCTCGATGCTGGACGTCGGCGCCAACATCGGCGGGTTCACCGAGGGGTTCCTGCAGGTCTATCCCGACTGCGTCCCGACCCTGGTGGAGCCCAATCCCTATTGTGAGCCCGAGCTGGTGAAGCTGGGCTTCGAACGGCACATGGTGGCCGCCTCCGACACGGCGGGCGTGGCCGAGCTGTTCCTCAGCAAGGACTGGCTGCAGTCCACCGGCGTCTCCCTCTACCGCGAGGACACCCACTATTTCAGCGAGGAAAAGGTCCTCAAGCACGCCGTGCCCAAGGTGCGGATCGACGACCTGTTCGCCGGTCGCCGCTTCGACTTTGTGAAGATCGACACCCAGGGCGCCGAGGTCGACGTGCTGAAGGGCGGGGCCACCGTCCTGGCGCAGGCCGACTACATCCTGCTCGAGGTCTCGATGGTCGAGTACAACATCGGCGGCGCCAAGGCCGAGGATGTGTTCGCCCAGCTGGACGCCATGGGCTTCCACTGCGCCGAGATCGTCGAGTTCCATCGCCTGGACGACGTGCGCCAGAACGGCCTGCTGCAGATCGACGTGCTGTTCGAGCGCCGCAGCAAGCGGGCCAGCGCCTCGACCCAGGCCCTGTTCCAGCTGGGCCAGGCCCTGGCGGCCGAGGGCCGAACAGCCGACGCCCAGACGGTCTTCGAAAACCTGATCGCCCTGCGCCCGCACGACGAGCCGGCGCTGTGGGCCCTGATCGAGATCTACACCGCCCAGGACCGGACCCTGGATGTCCTGCGCGCCCTGCGGTTCATCCGGCAGGGCAGGGCCAATCCCAATAGCCTGCTGGAGGAGATCCAGACCCGCGCCATGCCGGCGATCGGCAAGTTCAACGCCCACCTGGAGGCCGGCGAGACCGTCGAGGCCGAGCGCTATGCCGCCGCCCTGGTGGCCCTGATCCCCAACAGCGAACCGATGCTGACCGCCGCGATGAGCTGCAACCAGGTGCTAAAGCGGTGGGGCGAGGTGGAGCGCTACGCCCGCGCCCTGCTGAAGGTCGATCCCTCCAACCATGTCGCCCAGATCGTCATGGCCGCCGCCACCCGCACCTTGCCGCCCCCAGCCGCGCCGCCGGTCGCCGCCGATCCGGCCCTGGCCGAGATCGCCGAGAAGATGGCCCTGGCGCTCGCGCCCGGTGACCTGCACCCGCTGCTGCGTCTGCGCGACATCCACGATGTGGTCAGCCTGATCCTCTGCCGGCCCCTGACCCCCAGCAGCGAGGCGCAGATCGCCGCGCTTCTGGCCGCCGCGGCCGCGCTGGAGGTGGTGGTCGAGCCTGGGTCGGAGTGGGAGGGCTGGCATAAGCACTACCGCCTGCTGCTGGACGCCGTGGACCTGGCGGCCGTCAACGCCCCGACCCCAGCCCCGGCCCCGGAATCCGAGCTCGCCTTCGTGTCCTCCACCGGCGCCGCCCTTGACTGGGACAGCGTGCGCGCCACGGCCGATCGGCTGGGCGCCCAGGCGGTGTTCTTCGCCGCCGCCGACCAGACCTATGTCGACCTCTACGCCCGCTGGTATGCGCTTTCGGTGCTCAAGTACTCCGATGTGCCGAGCCTGATCGTCATTCACGTGATCGGCGGCAAGGATCAGCTGGCGGCCATCGCGGCCGGGGTCGGGATCAGCGACGAGCGGCTGATCTTCGCGGGCGACGACTTCGACGCCGCTGCGGTGACCACCAAGGTCTATGACGCGCCGCCCAAGGGCTTCATCGCTCGCCCGGTCGCCCACTTCCAGTGCGTGCGGTTCCAGCGTCTGGGAACCCTGCTGGCGCGCCTGGAGCGCCCGGTCTTCGTCTCGGATATCGACCTGATCCTGCAGCGCGGCGTGGCCGACCTGCTGGCCCGCGCCGCGCCCGCCGATGTGATGTTCAATGAGAACGAGATCAGCTTCAACGCCGGCTCCCGCCTGACCGCCAACCTTCTGCTGGTGAACCCCACGGCCGGCGCCCAGGTCTTCCTGGCCTTCCTCCGCGACTACATCGAACGCGAGTTGGCCCGCCCTGCGGTGACCCGCTGGATCGACCAGGTCGCCCTGATCTTCGCTCGCCACCACCTGGTGGCCCGGGGCCCCTCGCCGACCCTCGCCTATTTCGACACCACCACCGACATCAACAACGTCATGTACCCGTCCTATCAGGCCAATCCGTTCCGCTTCCTGTCCCTGTTCCATGGCTTCGACACCTCGAGCCTGGAAGGGGCGGGGGAGGGCGCGGCCGCGCAGTGACGCCCAACCCACGGCGCGGAGACTCAGTCTAGGTTGGGGGTTTCAAGGTGGGGCGGACGGCATGAAGCGCATACTTGTGACCGGCGGCGCCGGCTTTGTCGGTTCGCACCTGTGCGAACGTCTGATCGAGGCGGGCCACGAGGTCCTGTGCGTCGACAACTACTATACCGGCTCGCGGCGCAACGTCGCCCACCTGCTGGCCAATCCGAACTTCGAGCTGCTGCGTCACGACGTGACCTTCCCGCTCTTCGCCGAGGTCGATGAGATCTACAACCTGGCCTGCCCGGCCTCGCCGATCCACTACCAGTTCGATCCCGTGCAGACGACCAAGACCAGCGTGCACGGCGCCATCAACATGCTGGGCCTGGCCAAGCGCCGGAAGGCCAAGATCTTCCAGGCCTCCACCAGCGAGGTTTATGGCGACCCCACCATCCATCCGCAGGTGGAGGAGTACTGGGGCAATGTGAACCCCATCGGCATCCGCTCCTGCTACGACGAGGGCAAGCGCTGCGCCGAGACCCTGTTCTTCGACTACCACCGTCAGCACAGGCTGCAGATCAAGGTGGCGCGGATCTTCAACACCTACGGCCCGCGCATGCATCCCAATGACGGCCGCGTGGTCTCCAACTTCATCATGCAGGCCCTGAGGGGCGAGCCGATCACCCTCTACGGCGAGGGCCTGCAGACGAGGTCCTTCTGCTATGTCGATGACCTGGTGGAAGGCTTCATCCGCCTGATGGCCACCGGCGACGAGGTCACTGGTCCCATCAACCTCGGCAATCCTGGCGAGTTCACCATCAAGGCTCTGGCCGAGATGGTGGTGGCCCAGACCGGCTCGGCTTCGAAGATCACCTACCAGCCCCTGCCGTCGGACGATCCCAAGCAGCGCCAGCCCGACATATCCAAGGCGCGCGCCCTGCTGGACGACTGGCAGCCGACCATCGCCCTGGAGCAGGGCCTGACCCGCACCATCGTCTATTTCGATGGCCTGCTGAAAAGCGGCCTGGCCTGATTTCGTTCAGCGGTTCTCGGGGCAGGCGCAGATGGACATCAAGGAACACGCCGACCTGAACACCCACATCTACCAGTTCGCGCAGGGCTATCTCGAGACACGCGGCTGGTTCGACAGCCTGGACGGCATCCCGCGCAACAAGGATGGCGTGGTGCCCTGGATCACCTATCCGGCCTTCATCCAGCTCTCGCGGATCGTTCGGCCCGACTTCAAGGTGTTCGAGTACGGCTGCGGCGGGTCATCCCTCTGGTGGTCAGGCAAGGTCGCCGAGGTCACCAGCGTCGAGCACGACAGCCGCTGGGCCGCCCACGTGGCCGAGGGCGCCCAAGCCAACCTCAGGATCGTCGTGCGTGAGATGGACGAGGCGGTCGACGAGGCGCGCCGTGCGGCGGTCGCCCCCTTCTTCGCCGATCCGCCCAATCTGCCCCTGTCCCCCAAGGGGGCGCACAACAGGCTGCACGGCCTGATGTCTGAGGAGTTCGTCGCCTACGCCACCGAGATCATGGCCTTCCCCAAGGCCCACTTCGACGTCATCGTCATCGACGGGATGGCCAGGGTCCTGAGCACCTGGGTGGCGATCTCCCATCTCAAGCCGGGCGGCTTCATCCTGTTCGATAACTCCGACCGCTGGCAGTACAACGCCGCCTACCAGATGCTGCACGCCGCGGGCTTCCGCCGGATCGACTATTACGGTCCTGGACCGGTGAACAAGCTCGAGTGGTGCACCTCGCTGTTCGTCCGTGACCTGAGCGTCTTTGAAGCCGCGGTCGACAGTGCGTCCACCGTCTCCGACATGGGCTGGTAGCGGCCAGGCCACCCCGCCCCGGCAAGCATCTTGCTCCACTAGGCAGAATCGAGTCCTGCCGGAGGGGGCGTTGCTTTCCTCCCGGCAAGTCATGCCGAGGCGGCAAATCATCCCCGGTATGATTAATTCGCCTCCCCACGGGCGGAAATATTATTCAATAAAATCATCATCTTAAAAAGTGAACGCGCGGCCAGAACTGGCCCGCCGCTTGCGAGGGTGTTGGCAAGGCGAAAAACCCGCCCCGCAGGCAAAAGCCGCAAACTCTCTCCCGACCAGAATGGAAGGATCCCAAATGCCGTTTAATTCGGTGAACACCAACGTGGGCGCGATGGTCGCGCTCCAAAACCTCAATGCGACCAACTCCGACCTGGCGATGGCTCAGAACCGCATCAACACTGGCAAGAAGGTGGCGAACGCCAAGGACAACGGCGCTATCTGGGCGATCGCCCAGAACCAGCGTGCGGCGTCCGGATCGTTGAACGCCGTCCGGGATTCACTGCAACGCAGTCAGTCCACGGTCGACGTCGCCATTGCTGGTGGGGAGACGGTTTCCGACCTTCTGCTTCAGATGAAGGAAAAGGCCCTGGCGTCCTCCGACAGCAGCCTGGATAGCGCGTCCCGCAATGCCCTGAACGAAGACTTCATGGCCCTGCGCGACCAGATCCAGAAGGCGGTCGGGAACGCATCGTTCAACGGCGTGAATATGTTGAACGGAGCGGGTGTCGGTGGTGCGGTGACGATCTCGGCCCTCGCCGATGAATCTGGAAATTCCAGGCTCACGGTGCTGGCTCAGGATATGTCCCTCGACACTCCCGGCAGCGCGGTGGGGCTGTTGTCGACCGACTCTATTGGGACACAAGCAGGCGCCACGACTATGATCACTTCGGTTGCGACCGCTATTGCGAATGTCTCGACCGCTCTGTCAAAGCTGGGCACCGGTTCCAAGTCGCTCGCCAACCACCTGACCTTCATCAACAAGCTACAGGACGCGGTCGACGCCGGCGTGGGCAACCTCGTCGATGCCGACCTCGCCAAGGAGAGCGCAAGGCTCACCTCGCTACAGACAAAGCAGCAACTCGGTGTCCAAGCGCTGTCGATCGCCAATCAGATGCCACAGACGATTATGTCCCTGTTCCGCAGCTAGTTGGTCGCAGCGCCGGGCGGGCGCCCCCCGAAAGGGGTGGCCCCGCCCGGCGAGCTCTTTGAACTGCTGGGCGCCGTTTGCCGCATGAGGTCGGCAATTTCTGCCCAAGCGCCGTTGAGGTAGGCAAGTCCTGCCGTGCGCAAACGTCCCTAACAAGGGTTTAATCCAACCATTTCAGTATTTTGTGGCGGGCCGATAGCCCGTGGGCGCTGGCTCTGACCTGGCCCGAAATTTGCTTTTAACCACGTGGGCAAAATGCCTGCGGTCAGCAAAATGCAGACCGGTGACCTGAAAAAAAGGACACCTCTGATGCCGAATAGCGTCAATACCAACGTCGGGGCGATGGTCGCCCTTCAGAACCTCAACGCCACGAACGCCGACCTGATGACGGTTCAAAACCGCGTCAACACCGGCAAGAAGATCGCCTCGGCGAAGGACAACGGCGCCATCTGGGCCATCGCCCAGAACCAGCGTGCGACCTCCGGCTCCCTGAACGCGGTCAAGGACTCCCTGCAACGTTCGCAATCCACCGTCGATGTCGCCATCGCCGGTGGTGAAGCCGTCTCCGATTTGCTTCTGCAGATGAAGGAAAAGGCCTTGGCAGCGTCCGACTCCAGCCTCGACACCGCTTCGCGGACAGCCCTGAACGACGACTTCAACGCCATGCGCGACCAGATCGCGAAGTCGGTCTCAAACGCCACGTTCAACGGCGTGAACATGATCAGCGCCACCGGCACCACCATCGCCGCCCTGGCCAATGACGACGGCAGCTCGAAGATCACGGTCCAGGCCCAGGACCTGTCCCTGGCCGGCATCGGTTTGAGCACGGGCTCGATCTCGACCCAGACGACAGCCGCGGCCATGATCGCCACCGTCGGTACAGCGATCACCACGGTCTCGACCGCTCTGTCGAAGATGGGTACGGGCTCCAAGTCGCTCGGCGCCCACCTGACCTTCATCGGCAAACTGCAGGACTCGATCGACGCCGGGGTGGGCAACCTCGTCGACGCCGACCTGGCCAAGGAAAGCGCCCGCCTCACCTCGCTGCAGACCAAGCAGCAGCTGGGTGTCCAGGCGCTCTCGATCGCCAACAGCTCGTCTTCGGGTCTGCTCAGCCTCTTCCGCGGCTAGGGCAGGCGCGCGAGGCGGCGACGCCTCGTCACCGGCCGGACCTGGCGGGGAGGGCGAAGTCCTCCCCGCCGATTTCGGTCAAACAGGGACGTTCACGGGCACCCCCCGTCAACGAAGGGAGAAATGGAAACCAAGGCTACAAAACTGGCGTCGATCACCGACCGGACCCTCAACCAGCAACCGCAGGTTCACGCCGCGCCCGCACCGCTCGCGGTCAGGATCGCGGCCGGGGACGAAAGTCAGGCGGACTTCCGGCTGGTCATCGAGGAACAGGCCGGCTCCTACGTCTACAAGACAGTCGACCGGCGGACCGGTGACATTGTGGCGCAGTATCCGAGGGAAGAACTCCTGAAGATGCGGGAGGAAGAGGGCTACGCCGCCGGCACGGTAATCCGCGCCAAGGTCTGACGAGGCTCAACAGCCTCTGAATCTGCATGGTCTCACTGCCCCGGGAAACCGGTCGGCAGCCGCTCCCATATGGGCGTTAACCTTCTGGACACCATGATTCCATAGCTTCCAGCGCAGGAAGACCGGTCCCACCGACTCGCAAAAGAGCCGGTTGAAGGGGGCGGGCGCGCCAAGGAGGCCGGGTAGTGTCAATCAGCGTTCATACCAACAAGTCAGCCCTCGTCGCGCTGCAGAACCTGAACAAGACCAACGATGAACTGAGTGACGTTCAGAACCGTATCAATACGGGCCTGTCGATCGCGAACGCCAAGGACAACGCCTCGGTCTGGTCCATCGCCCAGGGGCAGCGCGCCGACATCGGCGCCCTCTCGGCGGTGAAGATGAGCCTGGACCGGGCCCAGTCGATCGCCGAAGTCTCCATGGCGGCCGGCGAGTCGATCTCCGACCTTCTCGTCCAGCTGAAGGAAAAGGTGGTTTCCGCCCAGGACCCCTCGCTGGATACCAATTCCCGCACCGCCCTGGACGCCGACTTCAAGTCGATCCTGCGGCAGATCAGCCAGGTCGGCCAGAACGCCAACTTCGACGGCGCCGACATCCTGGACGGCACCACCACCTCCATCCGCTTCCTCGCCAACGCCGACGCCAACGCCTACATCACCCTTTCCGGGCAAGACATGAGCCTGGGCATGGGCATCATCACCATGCTGCCCACGGCCTCGATCAACACCATCGCGGACGCCACCCAGGCGCTGATCGACCTCGACGCCTCGATCAGCAATGTGAACCAGGCCCTGGGCGCCTTGGGGGCCCAGGCCAAGCAGATCGAGAACCACAACAAGTTCGTCTCCAAGCTGACCGACGTGCTTCAGGCCGGGATCGGCAACTTGGTGGACGCCGACGTGGCCAAGGAAAGCGCCCACCTGCAGGCCCTCCAGGTCCAGCAGCAGCTGGGCGCCCAGGCGCTTTCGATCGCCAACCAGGCGCCGCAGATCATCCTGTCGCTGTTCAAGTAAGTTGCGCGCGTCCCCACACCGGGAACGTCTTGAGGTCCGGGCGTTTCGCGCCCGGGCCTTTGTCGTCTTAACTCTGTGGCTTAACCCCTCGTCATTGCCTGACGTGCGAAGATCTGGTCGCGGATCTACGTCCGCGGACGGCAATTCATGACCATCACCTTCGACACCAACATTCTGCTGAACTATTACCAGGGCCGCGCCGGCGTGCCCCTGACGTCGGCCGGTGGCGGTGCGCCGGCCAAGAAGTACGCCCCGAGCGCCCCGTGGCTGCCGGGCGCCCAGACCGCCTCCAACACCCCGTCGCTGATGACCACGGCGGTCAAGAACGCCATGCTCGGCCGCAAGCTGGTGAATGAGGACGCCGCCCAGCTCGACCTCGCCGGCGCCAGCGCCGACTACAAGAAGCTGTTCGCCCTCTATCAGGGCATCGACACCCTGGCCGGTGTGGTCGATCAGATGGGCGGCAAGAACCTCAGCAGCACCGACAAGGCGCGCATCCAGTCGGTGTTCGCCAAGGGCCTGAGCGAGATCACCGCCTATACCGACAAGCTCGACCTGGACCAGCTGCGCCTGACCACGGCCACCGTGGCCGACAAGGCCAAGTCCACCGTCGGGGTGACCCGCGCCAAGACCGACTACACGACGCCGCCGCTGGTGTCGGGAAACGTCAGCGCGCCGATCGACGCCTTCCAGGGCGAGGTGAAGTTCAACATCTCGATCAAGCGGGTGAATGTCGTTCACGACGTGGCCATCGACCTCAACGAGATGGGCGCGACGCCGCGCAGCATGAGCAACGTCCTGTCCTACATTAACAGCAAGCTGGAGGCCGCCGAGGTCGGGACCCGCGTTTCGTCCCTGCGCATCCCTGGCGGCGACCGCATGATCCAGATCGGCGGCAAGGCCACCAAGGTCGGCGTCAATCCCGACCAGTGGGCGATGAAGTTCAACATCGACTCCGGCGACACCCTGACCTTCTCGGCCCCCAAGACCGAGCCGGCCATCTACCTCGCCCAAAGCGTCGGCAATCCCGATCCCGACGGCAAGTCCGCCACCAAGGACGGGGTGATCGTCAGCCAGCTGCTGAAGGTCCAGACCGACACGGCCGACGTGACGCCGCCGCCCCAGGCCACCGGCGAGGCCAACTATGTCGACGGCCGGGTCTGGGCCAAGGACATGGAAAAGTCCGTGGGCACGGTCCACGCCACCCAGGTCGCCTCCGACGGGTCGGTCTATGTCCTGGCCGATGTCTCCGACAAGGTCTCCGGCCAGACCATCAAGGGCGACCAGGATGTCGCCCTGCTGAAGTATGACTCCGCCGGCAAGCTGCTGTTCACCCGCACCCTGGGGGCGTCGTCCAACGCCACCGGCATGGCCCTGGCCGTCTCGGCCGACGGCAAGATCGCCATCGCTGGCAAGGTGACCGGCGACCTGAGCGGCGCGGCCGAGGGCGCCTTGAACTCCGGCACCACCGGCAGCTTCGCCACCCAGTCCGACAGCTTCGTCACCGTCATGGACGGCGATGGCCAGGAACTCTGGACCGAGCGCCGCGGCGCGCGCCAGAACGACGAGGCCACCAGCATCGCCTTCGGCGCCGACGGCAGCGTCTATGTCGCTGGTCGCGCCCAATCCAGCCTGCCCGGGACCACCGGGCTCGGCGGCTGGGACAGCTATGTCGAGGGCTTCAAGGCCGACGCCAAGAACAAGGTCACCACCCTGTTCGTCCAGAGCGTCGGCTCCGCCGGCTCCGACCGTCCGGGCGGCCTGGTGGTGGACGGCGACTCCCTGATCCTGGCCAACAACGAGGAGGGGCGCGCGGTCATCCACCGCTTCGACATCTCCGGCGGGAGCCCGGTGGAGACCGCCACGCGCGACCTGGGCGACCTGTCGGGCGGCGCCATCGCGGGCCTCGCCCTGGACGGCGGCCAGCTGGTGATCGCGGGCTCGGCCGGCGGCGACAGCCTGTCGGCCGGCGTCACCACCCGGGCCTACACCAGCGGTCTCGACGCCTTCGCCGCGCGGATCTCCGCCGACCTGAGCGCCGGCGCCGGCGACCGGCTGGCCTATTACGGCGGCGCCGGCGACGACAAGGTGACCGGCATGGCCCTGTCCGAGGGGCGGGTCTATCTCACCGGCCAGGCGGGCACGGACCTTCCCGACCTTGACGCCAAGGGCAAGAAGGACGGCTTCCTCACCGAGCTGAACCTTGACACCGGCGACACCGGCTTCACCCGCCGGTTCACCGGCAAGGACGGCTACGCCACCCCCACCGCCATCGCCGTGGACAATTCCGGGGCTAGCGCCCTGGACCGCCTGGGCCTGCCCAAGGGCACGCTGGACATGACCGACTCCGTCCAGCTCAGCGCGGTCAGCGCCGTGCGGCCGGGCGACCAGTTCCAGGTCAAGGGCGGCAACGGCGGCACGTTCAAGACCATCACCATCGAGGCCGGAGAGACCATGGAGAGCCTGGTCACCAAGCTGAAGCGCGGCCTGAACTACCAGGCCGACGTCAGTGTCGTGACCTCCGACGGCCAGCGCAAGCTTCAGATCAAGCCGCAGAATCCGCGCAACATCCTGGAGTTCGCGCCCGGCAAGTCCGGCCGCGACGCCCTGGCCCTGCTGGGGATTCCCGAGGGCGTGGTGCGCACCACGGTGCTGAGCAAGGATGGCAAGACCACCTCGGCGGACGGGAAGGGGACCTTCTACGGTCTCGGCCTCGACGAGGCGATGAACCTCAGCAACGCCGAGGAGATCTCCCATGCCAAGGCCGAGCTGGCCTCGGCCCTCAATGTGATCCGCACCGCCTACAAGGACCTCAAGGAGGCCGCGACGCCGGAGGCCCAGAGGAAGGCCGAAAAGGCCAAGGCGACGGGCAATGTCCCGGCCTATCTGACCAACCAGATCGCCAACTACCAGGCCGCCCTCGACCGCCTCGGCGGCGGCGGCTAGATCGCCTGCCGATCACGAACGCTTGAAACCGTCACACGCGCGGTCTAGCGAGAGGCCATGGATATGTTCAATGATCGACGGATTGTGCTGGCCCTGATCGGCGGCGCCCTGGCGCTGATGGCTGGGCTCGGCATCGCCATCGGCATGGTCTCCAAGACCCGTAACGACAGGGACACCGCCCCGCCCGCGTCGCAGGGCGGCCTGGTGGTGGAGACCACCACCGCCGACGACGGCGGCATCGACCCCGCTCGGCCCCTGCGCTGCTTCGTGGCCGGCCAGTACGTCGGCGAGGTCACTCTGTCGGAATGCGCCAAGAAGAACGGCGTGGCCACCGGCGCCCTGGACGTCGGCGTCGACGCCACCGGCGCCCTGGCCGCCGCCGATGACGCCGGCACCGTCCTGACCCCCCTGCCGCCCGTGCAGACCGCCGCCGTCGAGCCCGCCCTGCCGCCGGCCGCCGCCGCCACGCCCGCCGACGCC